>CAYQQF010000098.1:0-6908 GCA_964419485.1 uncultured Dethiobacter sp. | reverse complement strand
TGTTGCGGGGGATCTCCATGTCGATATTTTTCAGGTTGTGTTCCCGGGCACCTTTGATAATAATTTTCTCCATCTTTGCCCTGCTTTCTTTAGTCTTCCCGTGAAGAAGAATAAACCCAGTTTTTCCCCATGCCACGAATTTCAAAAAGAACGTCCCGGATCTCGGCCGCCCGTTCAAAATCCAGGTTCCTGGCCGCCTCCCTCATCTCTTTCTCCAGAGACCTCGTCAGACGTTCCCGTTCCTTTTTACCCATAGCCCTGGCTTTTTCAGAGGTTACGGTTAAATAGGAGACGGTTTCCTCGGCTGCCTGCGTCGCCTGCAAGGGCGCACGAATCCCCTTTTTTATAGTTCGGGGAATAATATTATTTTGCCGGTTATAGGCGATCTGTTTCACGCGGCGGCGCTCTGTTTCACGCAAAGCGGAGGTCATCGAAGGAGTCATCCCGCGAGCATACATGATCACCTGACCATTGATGTTTCGTGAAGCCCTTCCAATCGTCTGAATTAGCGACCGTTCCGAACGCAGGAAACCTTCCTTGTCGGCATCAAGAATTGCCACCAGGGAAACTTCGGGTAGATCCAAGCCTTCCCGCAGGAGGTTGATACCGATTAGAACATCAAATTCCCCTAACCTGAGACCGCGGATAATCTCCAGACGTTCCAGAGAATCAATATCGGAATGCATATAGCGCACCTTAATTCCTAATTCCCGGTAATAATCCGTCAGATCTTCAGCCATACGTTTGGTAAGCGTCGTGACCAGAACACGTTCATTACGGGAAACCCTTTTTTTAATCTCTCCGAAAAGGTCATCTACCTGGCCGTCCACAGGCCTTACTGTTACTTCAGGGTCGATTAGACCGGTCGGACGGATAATCTGCTCCACAATCTGTTCCGCATTTTCAAATTCAAAGTGTCCGGGAGTCGCCGAGACATAAATCGTCCGGTCACGCAGGCTCATAAATTCATCGAACCGCAGCGGACGGTTATCCAGGGCTGAGGGAAGACGAAAACCATGCTCAACAAGGGTGCTTTTCCGCGAGAAATCCCCGCCGTACATACCGTGGATCTGTGGAATACTCACGTGTGATTCATCTATGAAAAGAAGAAAATCCCGCGGAAAATAATCGAGCAGGGTATAAGGTCTGCTGCCCGGAGCACGCCTGTCCAAATGGCGCGAGTAGTTCTCAATTCCGCTGCAAAAACCCATCTCCAGCATCATTTCCAGATCATAAAGAGTCCGCTGTTCAAGACGCTGAGCCTCCAGCAGTTTATCCTGGGCGCGGAGTTCACACAACCTGGCGACGAGTTCCTCTTCGATATCCTTGATCGCTTCACCCAGACGTTCCTTGCCGGTTACATAATGAGAAGCCGGGAAAATCGCCACATGTGAGCGCTCACCCAATACTCTGCCTGTTAGGACATCGATCTCGCGCAATCTTTCTATCTCATCTCCAAAAAGCTCCACACGGATAGCCGCATCGGTAAAAGATGCAGGATAAATCTCAATGACATCTCCTCTCACTCGGAACGTCCCCCGGTGAAAATCCATATCATTGCGCTCGTACTGTATGGCTACCAGTTTACGAAGAATTTCGTCCCTTTTCCTCAAAGCCCCCACTCTCAGGGAGAGAACCTGTTCCCTGTATTCCGCCGGCGAACCCAACCCGTAAATACAGGATACACTTGCCACGATAATCACATCCCGGCGTTCAAAGAGTGAACTTGTCGCTGAATGGCGGAGTTTATCTATTTCTTCGTTTATAGAAGAATCCTTTTCAATAAAAGTATCCGACTGGGGGATATATGCTTCGGGCTGGTAATAATCATAGTAGCTGATAAAAAACTCCACTGCATTATGTGGGAAAAATTCCTTAAATTCACTGCAAAGCTGCGCTGCCAGGGTCTTGTTGGGAGCGATGATCAGCGTCGGTTTTTGGTACTGTTCGATAATCTTGGCCATGGTGAAGGTCTTCCCCGACCCGGTTACACCCAGAAGAACCTGGTTTTTGAAACCCTGACGCAGACCGCAGAGGAGTTTTTCCACTGCTCGTGGTTGGTCACCCTGGGGGGAAAACTCGGAAACGAGTTGAAACCGGCTTTCAGTACTCTTTATCTTTTCGCCCATTCAAGTAAACGCCCTTCCTTTTTGCTGAATGCAGCTCCAAGCCAACATCATGTAAAATTATCATTAAAGTATATCATAAAAGTATCTTTCGGGTCAAAATACTCAGGTAAATAAAACGAGAGTCTCCTTTTTTCAAACAATATCAAACATACCTGAAAAAAAGAGGCTCCTCTTAACTGCTTGCTATTCAGTTTTTTATATTGTTCTTGTAAATACAGTGTTAAATAAGGTTACCTGGCCATGGTATAGATCGTTTTTATGTCATCCATGTCCAGACGCTGAAACCTGCCCAGACTGCGGGTATTGCCATAGCTGCACCGTTGCGCCATCTCATTGATTTGCTTATCAGTCAATTCCAGGCCCAGTTGGCGAATGGATGTGGGCATACCGATGGCACGGAAAAAAATTTCCATTTCTTCAATACCCTCCAGAGCGATTTGTTCGGGGGCGCAAGAAATATTGGGAATACCCATAACATTAACGGCAAATTGTGCAAACCGGCTAACACCGGCTTTATAGACATATCTGGCCCAGCTTCCCCAAACAGCGGATAAACCGGCACCGTGAGCCACATCGAACAAAGCTCCCAATTCATGCTGCAAATGATGGACAGACCAATCCCCTATGGTGCCGCATCCGGTCAGATCATTGTTAGAAAGGCTTCCCGCCCACATAATTTCAGCTCTGGCATTATAATTGGCCGGATCCTTCATCACTATTTTGGCATTATGAATGACCGCGCGCATTAATCCTTCACTTATCTGGTCGGTAACCTCCATGGCCTTTTCGGTAGTAAAATAACGCTCCATAGTATGCATCAGGATATCTACGCACCCGCATGCCGTCTGATACGGCGGCAATGTATAGGTAAGTTCCGGATTCATTACAGCAAAACGGCAGCGGGAATCATCACTGAAGCATCCCCGTTTTAAGGGTCCATCCTCTAGAGTAATCACACAAGCATTGCTCATTTCACTTCCTGCAGCAGCAATGGTCAGTACGGCCCCAACAGGCAAGCACCCGGCCGGACGGACTTTCGCTTCAAATAAATCCCGGACATCGCAATCATTGGCCATGCCAAGACCGATGGCTTTAGCCGAGTCAATCACACTGCCGCCGCCCACAGCCAGTATAAAGTCAACGCCTTCTTTCTTGCCTAGCTCAATTCCCTCGTACACCTTTGAAAGCCTTGGGTTTGGCACCGCACCACCCAAACTGACAAAAGCAATCCCGGCATCCGCCAAAGAATTAACAACGCGGTCTAATAGCCCCGATTTTTTAGCCTGCTGCCTGCCAAAATGAACCAGTACTTTTTTGCAATCCTGGGCCTTTACCAGGTCGCCAACCTGCGCCTCCGTATCCTTGCCAAAAAGCACCCTGGTAGGTGCAAAGAACCGAAAATTCCTCATTACTGAATGCCTACCCCCATCCTCTATAAATTACCTTTATCATTCCACTTTACTAAGCCCTATTCCTTCAGAGAAAGGCCTGATTATCTAACGCGCAAATTGCACCAATTATTTTTATGTTCAACATCATCCTTATTTTAACTAATTAGACATCTATTTTAATTTAACTAACAAAATCATTTTTTTTATTTTAACTTAAATAAAAAGACTTCTAATTATTGCGAAACAATAATGCCTGCGTTATAATATGGATATGAATTAAACGTGAAAGTCTTAGACTCCACCCTTCTGGAAAAAACATCAAACTAAAAGAGAGGTGATAATTAAAAAAACAGTTTTCCGCAAGATTGGCCAATACAAAAGGAGGGATCAATGTAACGAAATATCAGGGGTTACAACTTAATCGAAGCAAAAAATACCTATAAACGATAAAGACGGTTAAGGCATGATTGAATTCATTATTAACCGGCTTGGGATGACTTTAGTTATGGACAATTACAGCAAGATATCGACATGTCTACTGTAAAGGTTTCAACTTAATCGAAGAAAAAAATATACTACAAACAATAAAGGATGGTTAGGTCATGGCTGAATTCATTATTAAGCGAACTTTTAAATCTCAACTTGCTACTGGTTTAGCATCGTTTATTCTGTGCTTGGCAGTAGCTTCTATTTTATGGCCTCTTTGGTCCATAATGATGAGCTCTATTTTTCGAGTATTAGCAAGTCCGGGATTAGCAGCTGCAGGCCCGCACGCGGCAAGTGAACTTCTCAAAGTCATGGTAGAAGGAAGTTTTTTTTGGATGGTGATCAATCCCTGGATTTGGATGACTCTAATTATGGGCAATTACGGCAAGACAGCTTTTACTACAAAACAGCCTCATGCCGGCCTTTGGTATTCCATTGCAGCTTTTATCGTCGGCATTTCTGCGTTTTTTGTAATAATCGGTTTTATCGGCATTTGGTGGAAACCTTTTAATATACCCTTAATGTTTGCGCCGAAAACAGCCGAAGATGTTGCGCTGGTTATTAAAGGATGGGAAGCTGCCAATTTTTTAGCCTTACCCGTTATCATGACCCAAATACCTTTTGTATCGCTGTTCCAGAAAGGACCTTTTGCCGGCAGATATAAACAGCCATTTGACGGTATGGGTGTTTTATTCATGAGCACTCTAGCCGTTGTTATAGTCTGGATAGCCACAATTATACCCAGCTTTCTGCCCCTGGCTATTGGTGAACAGCAAATTGTCAGTATACCGATGGGTTCCTGGCCTACTTGGGTAGCTTTCTGCCAGGCATTCATCTTTTTCTTTTTAATGCCGGCTGAAGGAGGCGAAAATTATCCGATGAAACTTTTCTCCAGAAAACAGCCTTATATGGGAATCGTTGGATTAATTATTGCTCTTGCTGCCGGGCTTATCATTCCATCTTTTGTTCGCACGATTGTTGCTCCTTTAAATCTTCTTCCGGGCGCCCCGGTTGATTTAGTGGTAGCCTCGCTGCTTCTTTCATGCGTAATATCTATGCTATTGTGGCACCATTTATTTGAGGACTATCCCAATCCGCAAATTGTTCAAAATACCGCAGCCAGAATTTTGATCAGGTTTGCAATTTGGGTTTCCCTGGGCAGTGTTTTAGGAATTGTTTGGATAAAAACCTTTACTCGGATTCCCTTTGGAGCCAATACCTTAGGTCTGGGCTTTCCGACCATGGGAGTTCTAGCCGGTCAGTTTGCCTTTTTAATGACACTGCTTTTCTTTAACACTTTCTTTGATAAATGGCCTTTAGTGCGTAAAAAATCTTTGGCTACCTCTGTTGAAGAAAGAACTTCCGCAGCCTATCGAAAAGCGAGTGGGATGTAGACAACTATACTTAGGATGTTAGATAATTAAAAAACATACCGAATTAATCCCCACCAGGAGGGCAATACCAACTCCTGGTGTTTTTTTTAAACTTAATTTCAAAAACAATATTTTTATTTCCTACAAAAACTTCACTTTCTCTATTGACACTGAAAAATAAATGTGATATGTATAAATTAGCACTCAACTGATAAGAGTGCTAATATGAAATCGTAAAGGAGTTGTTGACCGTGGCTGGATTAGTACCTTTTAACAAAAACTTAAGTGCCGGAGCAACTGGTTTTGAGGGCTTCTACAACATGCTTGACGACTTTTTTAGCGATACATGGTTACCAAGAAGAACTCTAACCAGAGACACATTTAAAGTAGACGTTCAAGAAAACGAAAAAGAGTATTTAATCGAAGCTGAACTTCCCGGCGTCAAAAAGGAAGAAGTAAACCTTCGCTTAGCAGACAGGAAGCTCTCCATAGCTGTTAATCGTGAAAAAGATATTGAGCAAGAAACAAAAAATTACATCCATAAAGAAAGGCGCTCTACTTCTGTGCAGCGTTCCATTTATCTTGCTGATGCCGGAGCCGAAGGGGTTAAAGCAAAGCTTGAAGATGGTGTACTCAGTATAAGTGTCCCCAAAGAAGTAAAGGCCGATCCGTCAGTTAAAATCAATATCGAATAATTTTTCAGCTTTTTGCGCCTTAATCAAACCCGGTTACTCCGGGTTTGATTTTTTGTGATAAAATTTCTAGAACAGCAGGAAACGCAATATCAAAAAAACCGACAAGGAGAGATATGGCATGACAAAAAGAAAGTTTAAAGCGGAGTCCAGGAGACTTTTAGATTTAATGATTAACTCCGTTTACACGCACAGGGAAATATTTTTAAGAGAGCTTATCTCCAATGCCAGCGATGCTATCGATAAGATTTATTACAAAACGCTGACAGATGATTCTTTAAGCTTTGATAAAGATAATTTCTATATAAAAGTGACTATTGATAAGCAAAATAGAATATTAAAGGTTTCCGATACGGGCATCGGCATGACCAAAAAGGAACTTGACGATAATCTAGGCGTAATAGCCCAAAGCGGATCCATGAGTTTTAAAAATGAACATGAGCTAAAAGATGGATATGATATCATCGGACAATTCGGGGTGGGTTTTTATTCGGCGTTTATGGTAGCGGATACTGTAACGGCAATAAGTAAAGCTTTCGGCAGCGATGAGGCCTTCAAGTGGGAATCTAAAGGCCCGGATGGCTACAGCATTGAACCATGTGAAAAAGAGTCTTTTGGCACCGATATTATCCTTAAAATTAAAGAAAATACAGAAGATGAACAATTTGACGAGTACCTTGAGGAAGACAGGATAAAATCCATTATTAAAAAATACTCGGATTTTATTAGATACCCCATCAAAATGGATATATCCGTTAAAAGGCCGCAAGAAGGCAGCGAAAAAGAGTACGAAAATTATCTGGAAGAACAAATTGTCAACAGCATGGTTCCTATCTG
>CAYQQF010000097.1:0-6913 GCA_964419485.1 uncultured Dethiobacter sp. | reverse complement strand
ATTCTGCTGCAAAAAAACAATTGGCCCTAGCTCAACAGCAATAGTGACTTCTTCATCAGGCAGGCTAAAATTATCGACATACGCCTCCCCTCCTGAGCTACCATTTTCCAATATTTCCGTTTCAGATTCCAGGATCTCTATCTTTTCAGTTCCCTCGCCGTCATCCGCTCCATCATCGATTTCTCCATCGATTGGCCAATTGATTTCCCCGTCAGTTTCTCCATCGTTATTTTTGTTAACGTTATCCTCTTCATTTTGGATTTCTATTTCGTTTATTTCCTTTTGACTATCCGTATCAATTATTTCCGAATCGTCATCTTCTGTCATCCCTGCCTCCTGGGAATAGACGGTACAACAAAAAAACGCCGTTTCCGCGTAAGGCTTAACAACGCAAATATGTATCAATTGACAAATTAAAAAGGTTAAAACCAGCACCAGTGAGGTTTTAACTATAAACCTGCTCATAAATTATCCTCTTTCGCTAAGAAGGAACCTTCCCTTTTTCATTCCTTTTTTGTTGTATAAGCCACTGGACCGAGACTCGGGGCAGAAATATCTTTCAACCTTTCCTGGATGAAGAGAAAATCCGTCCCAAGTAATTCCCTCAGCGAATTTAATTCCTTGTTAAAAGCATCTTCATTAAAACTGTTTTCACGGGCAATAAAAATTCGTTCGTTTGATGTAGACGTAAAGGATTCTCTATCGGTGAACAACTCTTCATACAGTTTTTCCCCCGGCCTGATGCCGGTAAACTTAATCTCAATATCCTGATCGGGTTTTAACCCGGAAAGCATAATCATATCTCTGGCCAAATCCACGATACGGACAGGCTCGCCCATATCAAGCACAAATACCTCCCCTTTTTCAATCATTGCTCCCGACTGGATAATAAGCTGAACCGCTTCGGGTATAGTCATAAAGAAACGTATCATCTCCGGATGAGTAACTGTAATGGGGCCCCCTTTGACGATCTGTTCGCGGAAAAGCGGAACCACACTGCCCCGGCTATCCAGGACATTGCCGAACCGAACCGCGCAAAAAAGGGTCCTGCTCGTTTTGCTCAGCAATTGAATATAAAGCTCGGCCACTCTCTTGGTAGCCCCCATTACGCTGCTGGGGTTAACAGCTTTATCGGTAGAAACCATCACAAACCGCTTTACTCCATATGCATCGGCCAGATCGGCAACATTCCTGGTACCAAAAACATTGTTCTTAATCGCCTCATTAATGTTATTTTCCATCATAGGCACATGTTTGTAGGCAGCTGCGTGGAAAACAACTCCGGGACAATATGCAGAAAAAACCTTCTCCAGACGGCCGAAATCTTGAATATCTCCGATGACCGGCACGAGTTCCACATCATTCATATGTTCTTCCAGTTCCCGGTTGATAAAGAAAAGATTATTCTCATCCCGCTCAAATAGAATTACTCTTTGCGGCTTCAAGTTGACAACCTGGCGGCAAAGTTCCGAGCCGATTGAGCCTCCACAACCGGTAATCATAACCGTTTCGCCGCTTAAATAGCCGGCAATCCGGCGGATATCCACTTTGACCGGAGGCCGTTTTAACAAGTCTTCTATTTGCACTTCTTTCAGTCTGGTAAACTGGGCTTGTCCCTCCAGTATCTCATAGATACCGGGGATAGTCTTAACCTTAATGCCGGCTTCCAGGCAAAAGTTAACCACACCTTTTACCACTGTATAAGAAGCTGACGGTATGGCAATAACGATTTCGGAAATCTTTTTTTCTTTAATTACATGCAAGAGCTCGTTCCGGCCCCCCAGTACCGGAAAACCCTGGATCACCTGCTTATGCTTTGTCCTGTCGTCATCAATATACCCCACCACATGATAATTACCGACATGCTTTTTCAGCTCATTAGCCACCAGAATTCCGGCATCCCCCGCGCCGTAAATAAGGATATTATCCGTCATGCCATTTTCGTTATGACTGCTGTTATTATTGTTGTTCAGCAATGAAAACCCGTTATTATTTCCATTAATTTTCATGATCAAAGAACGAAACACGCGCAGCGATAGCCGCGAACCTCCAAGAAAAAACAACAACATGAACCAAAAGGTAATATAAACCGACCTGGGGAAAGCCAACCCTGAAAACAGTCCGTAAAGATACGCTCCAGCTACACCGGTACTCACCGACCAGGTAATAAGCATAATCTCATCGACACTGGCATAACGCCAGGAAGTGCGGTAAAAACCCCATAAGGCAAAAAAGAAGATAAACAGTAATACTGTCGGCAACAAAACTTTTTCCAGGTTAACCCAATAACCCTGAGGCACATTCCACTCAAACCTGAGCTGAAGGGCCATATACAAAGAAAAAAGAACAATACCGACATCCAGTACAATAAGCAAAAATGTTCGCTTTATTTGGTATGGAACCATCTAGAAAACTCCTAACAAAGAAGACTCCCAACAGAGGTTAATTTTGGGCAACATACATTAATTCTCCAATAATCCTCCAATTCCTTCTTTTTACAACAAACTTCAATAATACTTTTGTATCTCTTTCTCTACTCTTCAATCACTGAAAGGAAGTATAACGTCCCGATGGCCTGAGGTTCTACCTTAACCACCTCTACCGTTGAAAAATAATCGATAAACAGGCCGGAGATGGGAAAGCCGGTGATCTCGCCAAAGCTATCTGCCTCGTAAACATTCCAGGTATCGTAGTTAATGCGTAGAGCGTATTTAGCACCGGCAAAAAGACCGACTATTTTTTCATCGCCTGTGCCCCACTCCTGATCAACTCCCGGGTTAACGAAACAGTCTTCCGTGTCTACGGCAATCAGTCTTATAAGCAAACAAGTCTGCAGGGGTTATCTTGACCGGCGGCTGCGGTATCAGGAAATCATTCCACGGGACTGTAATTGTAGTTCCTGGAGTTGGTTGATCAGTTGAAAATATAATTGTGTTGGTTGCTGTATCTATATCAATTCCTTTAATATAACGGCTATTATTGCTGCTTTTCTCCCACTGCTGAACAATTTGGTTTGACTGGTCATAGGCAACAACCATGATAGCACAGCGGTTATCAGTAAAATCATAGACCCAGTATCTGTACAAACCCCAGGTAAATCCCGGGTAAGCACTTTTTAATCCGCTGGGGGTGCCTGGATGACTCCCCCCGCCCAGGACAGGATTGCCCAGAACAACTTCAATACTATAGACCTTAATTGTGCTGTCCTCTGCCCTAACAGCCAGTTGATCACCGAAAATGAGGGTAGCTGAATCTCCTTTGCCTGCTGCAGCAGCAAACTGCCCTTCATCGCCGACGGCTGTTCCTTCTGCAACCACCTTCCACTGGGCCTGAGCGTGCCTGCTCAAATTGCCCAGGAAAGTCCCCACGGTCACATTGGTAGTTATCGGCGTTGCGCCCGCAACAATGGTGTTATCCAGGTTGTCCACCAGGTAATGGCCGCCCACGGCAACAACGGTTGCATCGCTGCTGGCGGGGCCTACGGTGAGCATTGCCGTTACGTTTTCCGGATTTCCCAGCCAACCCGCAGGCAAAGTCAACACTCCTGTTGCTGTATAGCTGCCTGACACATTACCATTGTAACCGGCAATTGACCACTGGATTGCCGCGACTCCTGTTTTATCTTCGGTGCCCTGGATGCCCACTGCTGCGTCCAATGCAGCCAGCGCATCCTCTTCAGAGGTTCCATAGGCCACTGCAACTGACGGATTATCCAAGTCATTAGTGGAAATGTACTCTATAACCGTGTTAATTGCCGCAGATTCAGCACTGGGGGCTGATGCCAGGTGCGTCGCCGTTTCTGCTATCCTTGACCTGAACTTGTAGGCAGTGTCGGCATCAAGGCCTGTAAATATCATCGATGCCTGCCATGTTGGATTAGCTACCTGGGTCCCGTCAACATCAGTGATGGCATACTCATAAGTCGCTCCCAGGTCGGTTAACGTGATCGTATCTGCAGTTGGCGGTGCAGATGCATCTTCTGCCGGTATGACAGACGTAGTTGTATTTGCGGCTTTGGTCACTGTCGCCGTGGGCGTACTGGTGACGCTGCCGATGGCGTTGACCCCGTCGGCGGTAACGATAACCCTGATGGACAGACCGATGTCTTCTTCCGCCAAAATGTAAGTTGGGTCTGTCGCTCCGCTGATGGGAATATACAACTCGCCGTCCCTAAACCACTCGTACGTAGGCTGGTCGTCTGCCGTTGACGGGGTATAAATAAGTTCCGAGATGTCGGCGGTGAGTATTTCGCCGTATTGAGTAATCCCCGTGATGCTTACGCTGCCGCCCATTTCAGGCATTACAGCCGTATAAATCTCTTTATCAGTTACCGCACTGAGACCCGCGGGGTTTTCCGCCACTGCATAGACTTTGTAGGCAGTCCCAGGTGCAAGACCGGTAATATTGAATGTATGTTTGAATTCTCCGTCCAGTGTACTGCTGCCGGAGGAGAAGATGGTTACTTGCGGCTCTCCGTAGCCAGTCTCTGCTTTGACCTGAGCCGCCGTGGGCGGCACGGATTCAGCTGACACTACGATATAGCAGGCTGTGCCGGCCTTGTCATACTCTACTAAGACATCAGCGCTTGTCATATTTACATTGGCAACTACCGGGCTTGTGCCCACAGCTTCCGGGGCGGGGATACCTGGTGCAATGACCAGGGGCTCCGTAGCCGCCCCTGCAAAATGGGTGGATGTTGCGGCAAAGCGCACAACATAGCTGCCCGGCGCCAGGCCTGTTACAGTTGTATCGGTAATGGGAATCCATTCACCCTCTCCATTTACCTGATATTTCTGGCCGGACGCTGTGCCGGTGAGGGTGCCATCGTTTAAGCCCGCAAAGGTCTCATCCGTCTTGCCGATCCTTGTGGGGGCGGGTGGGCCTTGGGCTTTTTGAACCGTTACATTTACGCTTCCTGAAACACTATAATAATCTACCGTATCGGCAGGAATAAAGATGACTGCATGGCTGGCGGTGCCCACAAACGGGGCAGTATCCGGGTCCGCAAAGGCAAAGGTACCGGATACCGATGTTTCACCACCGCTTAAGGTCGAGTCTGCCAGCGTCTGGCCATAGACAATCTCGCTTGCCGCCGGCCAGGTGGTTACTGCCGGGGTGGCCTTGTCGATGACAAGGGTTCCGGTTGCTGTACCCATATAATTATCATCTTCAATGGTGGCTGCTACTGCGTAGCTCCCCGCATCGACTGGCGCTTCAGTGGACCCGTTATAGGTTATGTTTACATTTAAACCCGATGGATTGGTAACTGCCGTGGCTCTTTTGGGCGTGCCGTCGTAGGTGTGCTCTAGGTCATCCAGGGTTACCGCCGCTCCGGCTTCAATGACCGTGACACTGACGCTGCCGCTGGCAGTAGTGTAGTTGACTATATCTTCCGGTGTAAAAATTACTGTATGACTGACAGTACCCACCGGCGGGACAGTAGACGGAGCAGCAAAGGCAAATGTTCCAGAAACGGAGGCCTCACCACCGCTTAAAACCGAGATTGAAAGACTCTGACCGTATGTAATGGCCGTTGCCGTCGGCCAGATTGTCACTTCAGGTGTAGCAGGAGCTTTTACAACAAAATTTGCCACCAGGGTACGATTACCGCTAATCACAAAAGAATAGTTTGCCTCAGAACTAACAACCGCTTGACCTTCCGTCCAGTTGACAAAACTATAACCGCTGTTGGCAGTTGCTCCCACCGTGACATTGCTTCCACCGGAGAAAGTGCCTCCTCCGTCAACAGTACCAGCATCCTCAGGTAAAGCACTAACAGCCAGGGCATATGATACAGTACCCCCTCCCTCTGTTGCCGGCGGGGTTTCTTCTTTCTCCTGTTCTTTTTCCTCGCTTTGAGGCTCTTCCGGCAGCACCTCTTCAGCCAGCTGCTGTATCAGTTCGGTCGTAACCTTTTCTGCAGCCTGCTGTAAAGTTTCTTGCACGCCTATTTCTTCCGCTTGTTTGGTTACCTGTTCGCGCACATCCACAACAGTTTGTTCCTGCTTAGTTATCTGCTCCAACCGTTCGGCACGCTCAGCAGCATTTGTTTTTTCCTCCTGCCGCACGGATCTGGCTTCTTCTTTTACCTGCTCCGCAGTAAGGGTCTCTATCTTTTCTTTTAATTCAGTAAGCTTTTCCTTTTCCTTGGCCAGTTGCTGCCGTTCTTTCTCGAAATTTTGGGCCATCTCCAGGCGTATCCCCATCTCGTTTTGCAGCTGCTGCTGCAGAGACTGGATCTGGGCAATCTTGGCAGGATCCGTTTCCTTGTCAAGCTGCTGCTTTAAAAGTTCCAGCTCCTGGGTAATACGCACCAGGTTTGTCAGCTCTCCTAAAACCTTTGCTTCCGTCTGTTGCAGCTGGTAGGTTTTTACTTCTGTTCAATTTCCACATACGCAACGGGAAAATCTTCCACCAGGTTATCTTTCTCAAAATCGTCCACGGCCAGAGCATCCAGGGGAACCGGTGGAGGTGGGGTCACATCAGTTGTGAATAATATCTGTTGAAACGGTTTTACAGAAGTTTCCTGCCCTGACGGAGGTGGCGGGGGAATAGGGTCTCCACCGTCATCGTCCACATCTTCCGATTGCTCCTCCGGTGCCGGTGCCAACCCGACCAGGCCGGTGTAGACACGCACAATGGTATCCAGGAAACTCTCGACGTTAATATAAAACTGAGTGCCCCGCACGCTGGCAACAGCGGCCGGGGTGTTCACTTCAAAACGTGAGTTGCGTTTCAATACCTCCTTGGTATTGTTCCAGATACTGCCGCTGCCTACATTAAGGACAGTAGTTTTTGACCCGTCAGCTCCTGTGCGGGAAAGTGCAGTTATATCAACACGGCTTTTCGGGCCAATACTGTTTAAGACGGCCCAAAATGACTAACTGCTAACGGTCTTGCCTGTCCAAGAATT
>CAYQQF010000096.1:0-7011 GCA_964419485.1 uncultured Dethiobacter sp. | reverse complement strand
CCCACTTCCGCGCCGAATCCGTAGCGAAAACCGTCACTAAAGCGAGTCGAGCAGTTCCAAAAGACATTTCCCGAGTCAACATAGTTCATAAAACGAGCAGCTTTTTGGCTGTCCTTGGCTACGATACCGTCTGTATGTCCCGATCCGTACTTATTGATATGGTCAACTGCTTCGTCAAGTCCTGATACAACTTTGACGGATAATCTGTAATCAAGGTATTCAGTTTGCCAGTCCTCCTCTGTTGCGGGGTCAATGGGAATCAATGCCCGGGTTTTGGGGCATCCTGCCATTTCCACCTTTTTGCTGTCCAGGGCTTTTTTTATTAGCGGTAAAAATTCCGGTGCTATTTTTTCATGGACCAGAAGAGTCTCCGCAGCATTGCATACGGCCACGTACTGTGTTTTTGAGTCTACAACAATTTTGACAGCCATATCAAGATCTGCGCTTTCATCTACGTAGCAGTGGCAGATTCCATCTGCGTGACCCATAACAGGAATTCGTGAATTGTCCATGATATAACGTACAAAATCATTTGAACCCCTGGGAATGATCAAATCAATACAGCGGTCCATTTTGAGCATATCATTTACCTCCGCCCGCGTCTCTAAAAGTGCCGCAAAGTTTGCAGGAATGCCCGCCTCTTTCGCCGCAGCAATAATAATCCCGGCCAGTATGCGGTTGGTCTCTTTGGCCTCCGACCCGCCCTTAAGGAGTACGCCGTTTCCGCTTTTCAGACAAAGAGTTGTTATTTGCACAAGGGCATCGGGTCTTGATTCAAAAATGACGCCGATAACCCCTATAGGGCAGGTTACCTTGTACAGCTCCAGCCCGTCATCGAGTTCGGTAGAGAGCAATGTTTTGCCCACAGGATCTTCAAGTTTGATAAGGTCGTATATGCCGTCCACAACGTCGGCTATTTTGGTCTCATCAAATTTTAATCTTTTCAAAAGTGGCGCGGATAAATTTTCTTTGGCACTTCTTTCCAGATCAAGCAGATTGGCCTTGATGATTTCTTCTTTTCTTTCATTTAATGAAGCGGCTATGTTAGCCAGTGCTTTATTTTTGAGTTCCGTCCCCGCTGCCGCCAGTTTGATCGAGGACTCCTTAACCCGGCGTGCAAGTTCATCTATGACCATAACATTAATCCCCCCCTGTCAATTATCTTATAACTTTGTTAAAAAGAAATCAATGTAAAATGTGTGATATAATAGCTGGAGAAGATGAGTACGCCGGCTGGGTAGCTAAAGGATTTTTTCCGTTTTATGCCGAATAGGTGAACAAGGCAGTTTGGCAGGCAGTTTGGGCCGGACCGCTCGACTGGAAATAAGTTTTTTTGAAAGAATGATTTTGACTTGTTCCGGTCTAGAATAATGTTGGTGTTTATTTTTATTTGTGGAAGTAGTGAGCAGTTATGAGTATCTTACATTATCAGGCTCTCCTGGATAAGGTTCAAAAACCAACCCGTTACCTGGGAAAAGAGATTAATGCCGTGTACAAACCTCCGGGTGATGTCGCTGTTCATCTTGCCCTGGCTTTTCCGGATCTTTACGAGGTGGGGATGTCACATCTCGGGTTAAAAATTCTTTACGGCCTGAGCAACACCCTCCCCGGTGTATATGCCGAGCGAGTGTTTGCTCCCGCCAGGGATATGGAAGAATTGCTGCGAGCCAAACGGCAGCCCCTTTTCAGTTTGGAGACCGGAACACCTCTTTGTGCTTTTGACCTGGTCGGTTTTACCATTCAGTACGAATTATGTTATACCGCGATATTGAACATGCTCAACCTGGGTGGAATTCCGCTGCGAAGCGAGGAAAGGAAGAAGGACGACCCGTTTGTTGTTGGAGGAGGTCCCGGGGTTTTTAACCCTGAGCCCCTGGCTCCCTTTTTTGATTTTTTTGTTATCGGTGATGGGGAAGAAATTCTTCCGGAACTCCTTAAAGAATATAGCTGCTGGAAAAAAAGCGGGGACCGGGAGAGAAGAGCATTTCTGCGGCAGATTGCCTCCATTCCCGGTATTTATGTGCCCGCCTTTTATGAACCCGCTTCTAGAGAAGAAAAATTTAACGGTATCAAACCTTTGATAAGCGGTATACCCTCCGTTATTACAAAGAGAACTGTGGACCTGGAACATAGTTTTTACCCGGAAGCTTTTATTGTTCCTTATATGAAAGTGGTCCATGATCGTGCCATGCTGGAGATTTTCAGGGGCTGTACACAGGGATGCCGTTTTTGCCAGGCCGGGATTATTTACAGACCGGTACGAAACCGTTCTATCTCCAGGTTAAGAGCATTGGCAAAAAACATTATTGCCAAAACAGGGCTGGAGGAGCTTTCCCTGGCCTCCCTTAGCACAAGCGATTATCCCGGGATAGAAGAGCTCGTGGAGGCGCTGGAGGAGGAGTTAAAAGGTAAAGAAGTGCAGCTTTCCCTGCCCTCTTTGCGGGCTGATTCTTTTGCTCTCAGGCTGGCGAACCGGGTGCAAAAAAATCGGAGCGGAGGTGTTACTTTTGCTCCTGAAGCGGGAACACAGCGCCTGAGAAATGTCATTAATAAGAGAATAACCCGGGATGAAATATTAGGTGCAGCGGAGGAAGCCTTGTCTTCCGGTAGAAATCATATCAAGCTGTACTTTATGATCGGTCTCCCCACCGAAGAAGATGAGGATCTTCTGGGAATCGCCAGCCTTGTCCGTGAGATTCTGGCTTTTTCCAAAAAGGTGGAAAAGAAAAAGCGAAGCCCTTTTCGCATTACAGTCAGCGCGGCAACTTTTGTCCCCAAGTCTCATACGCCCTTCCAATGGGAACCGCAGATTTCCCTGGAGGAGGTAAAACGCCGTCAGGATCTGTTAAGGCGGGAATTTCGCTCTAACAGAAAGGTCGATTTCACCTGGCATGATGCCGGGATGAGTTTTTTGGAAGCTGTTTTTGCCCGGGGAGACCGGAAACTGGCTCCTGCCCTGGAAAAAGCTTATCAAATGGGCAGCAGAATGGATGCCTGGAGTGATGAGTTTTCCTTTTCTCTTTGGAAAAGAGCTTTTAGCGAGACCGGAATCGATCCCGATTATTATGCCGGGTCTCGCTACAGGTATGATGACCCTCTTTTCTGGGATCATCTTGACACGGGAGTAAGCAAAGAGTATTTAAAAAAAGAACACTTACGTGCTATTAAGGGAGAAATAACCGGTGATTGCCGGTTAGAAGGCTGCAAAGGCTGCGGCCTGAAAAATTGTCACGGAATTCAGGTGAGCGGCGATGTACCGGTATAGGCTCTGTTTTTCCAAAAATAAAGATATGAAGTATATCTCTCACCTGGATCTCCAGCGGACTTTTAACCGCGCCCTGAGGCGCGCCTCAGTCCCTGTAGCTTTCAGTCAGGGTTTCAACCCGCAGCCCCGTCTGGTATTCGCATCTCCCCTGGCGGTCGGGATCGAGGGGATAAATGAGTACTTTGACCTGTATTTGGACAGCCATTGGAACGAGGGAGTGCTGAAGCAGGTTTTACAGGAGCAACTTCCCGAAGGTCTGGAGATTAAAGCGGCCTTGCCGGTCGATCCCCTTGCCGCCCCACTTTCTGCTCTTGTCGAGGCGGCGTTTTATGTGGCATTCTTTCCGGTTTTTTCGGAAGGGCAGGAGTTCATTTTTACAAATATACTGGAAGCGGGAGAGATTATTGTTTCCAGAAAGGTCAAAAAAGGGAGCAAAGAGGTAGATATCAGACCATTTATTTATCACCTTGAGACGAAAAGAGATCGCGATAATATTCGGCTTTTTATGCTGCTGGCTACCGGGAGCACGGGGGGAGCCAGGCCGGAAGAAGTTTTATCGCTTTTTCCCGGGAAAAAAGAAACAGCAGAGCTGTTTCGTGAAAATATTTTTATTCGCTACGGGGAAGCGCTGATAACTCCCGGAGGAGAGACTTATGATGATTATCTGCTCAAGCTGAGGAGATCTTGAACCGAATTTCAAGCAATAAACAAGTACTTACATTTTTCCGGTTTTAATTCTAACTCCTGACTACGGAGTATTTATTCAGAGGTATAATATGGAACAAAAAATTATTGTGAATTATGAACATAAGGAAACCAGGGTAGCCCTTTTGGAAGAAGGACGTTTAGTTGAAGTGTATATTGAACGTCCTTTGCAGCAGAGGATGTTCGGGAATATTTATAAGGGTCTGGTAGAAAATGTTCTCCCTGGGATGCAGGCAGCGTTTATCAATATTGGTGAAGAAAGAAATGCGTTTCTTTATGTAAATGATATTTCCCAACCAAAGAAAGAGGACTCTCCGGGGGAGAAGATGCCTATTCAACGTCTTCTGCGTGCCGGAGAAGATATCCTGGTTCAGGTGTTAAAAGAACCTTTTGGGAGTAAAGGAGCTCGCCTGACAGGTAATATTACTCTTCCCGGGCGTTACCTTGTCTTGATGCCCGGTCTCAACTATGTGGGTGTCTCCAGGCGTATTAATTCCCCGGAGGAAAGGGAGCGCCTGAGAAAAGAGGTTGAAGAGCTGAAACCGGAGGGGGTCGGCGTGATTGTTCGAACCGCTGCGGAGGGAATTGATGGGGAGAGTTTACAAAATGACCTGCAGTTCCTTCTCCAGCTATGGGAGACAACAAAGACGCTGTACAGCCGTGAAAAATCTCCGGCGTTGCTTTACCGGGATGTTGCCCTGCTCTACCGAATAATCAGGGATCTTTTTAATGACCGTATCAGCCAGTTTATCATTGATAATGAGCAGGAGTATAAAAAAGTGCACGAGATTCTGGACTTGCTCTCTCCTCACCTCAAAAACAAGGTTTTTTATTACCGGGGCAAGGAACCTATTTTTGAACGTTTTTGTATTGAAGAAGAGATCGAACGTTCTTTAAATCGGGTGGTATGGCTTCGCTGCGGAGGATACCTGGTTTTTGACGAGACGGAGGCGCTGACCGTAATTGATGTCAATACGGGAAAACATACGGGAAAGATAAATCTGGAGGAAACAATTTTTAAAACGAATATGGAGGCGGCCGTGGAGATTTCCCGGCAGATCCGTATTCGGGATATCGGGGGGATCATCATTGTTGATCTGATCGATATGAGCTCTCAGGGTCATCGCCAGAAGGTTTTGGAATGTCTCCGGGAGGAGATGAGCCGCGATCGCACAAAAAGCCAGGTTTTGGGCATTACCAATCTCGGTCTGGTGGAGATCTCCCGGAAGAAGGTCAGGCAGGGTCTTTCTGCCAGTATGCAGCAGCCGTGTTCCTATTGTTACGGTAAGGGTAAAGTTCTCTCTCCGGAGGCGGTTTGCAGCAAGGTAGAGAGGGAATTAAAAAAAATACTGCAAACCAGCAAGGTGGAAGCTGTCCTGATAGAGATGAACAGCGAAGTGGCGGCTTTAATGATCGGCAGTGGCGGGCTGTATTTAAAAAAACTGGAGACGGAAACCGGTAAAAGTATTTTTGTCAGGGGATCCGACAACCTTCATGTGGAAAAATTTAAAATATTAATGTCCGGCAAATTTAATGAGGTTGAACGGCACGCTCTTCCTGTAGACGAAGGCGGTATTTATCGAGTCCGGGTGGAAGAGCCCCACTTATCCCATCCTGAGCGGGGAATTGCCAGACTTCACGGTTATATTCTGGATATTGAGGGAGCAGGAGAACTGGTTGGGGAAGAGGTTCTGGTCATTATCAAGGAGACAAATCGAACTTTTGCCAGGGCAGTTCTCTGGGAAAAACAGTGATAAACGGGATGAAAATTATTCACCAGTCAGCCGGCAAAAGTGAATACTTAATTTGAATGTTGAAAGACAGGAGGAACAATCTTTGCAGATTCGCGGCTTTCAGAAAACCAGTACGGTAGATTACCCCGGAGAAGTTTGTTCGACCATTTTCGTAGGCCGGTGTAATCTTCGCTGCCGCTATTGTTTTAATGCGGATCTGGTTTTACAACCCGAGACCCTGCCTCTTTTTCCGAAGGAAGAGGTTTTCAGTTTTTTGGAGAAAAGGATTCCCGTTCAGGGAGCTGTCTGCATTACCGGGGGCGAACCTGCCATGCAGGAAGATCTGGCGGATTTTATTTACAGGGCGAAAAGAATGGGTTTGAAAATTAAGCTTGATACAAACGGCACCTTTCCGGAGGTTCTCGAAAAGCTTCTGGGAGATGAGGTCCTGGATTATGTGGCTGTGGATATAAAGGCTCCTCCGGATAAATATGACCTGCTGGCAGGGATAAACGTCGATTTCTCAAAAATTGAGCAGGCAGTGTTTTTGTTAAAGAATTCCCGGATAAAATACGAATTTCGTACTACCGTTGTACCCACTTTTTTGGATGAAACGGACCTGGTAAACATAGCCAGGATTTTAAAGGGTTCACAGCAGTATGTGTTGCAACAATTTCGACCGGTTCCGACCATTCTGGATAAGAGCCTGCTGGAGCAGAAACCTTTTTTCAGGAAAGATATAGAAAAAATTGCTTCCCGGTGCAGCAATTTTGTCAAAACAATTCTGAGGGGTTTTTAACAAAAAAACAGTACCCTCCAAGAAAGAAAAATTATTTTTTCCGGGGCTGCCTTTAAAAAAAGGCAGCCTGTTTTCTCAGCTATAACGTTTTCAGGTCAGCTCCTGAAGAAAAGATTCAAGCCTGTCCAGTCCCGCCGTAATATTCTCCAGCGAGGCTGCATAGGAAAAGCGGGCATATTCCGGTGCACCGAAACCCTTTCCCGGTACTATGGCCAGCAGGTAATGATCCAGCAACAGCGCTGCAAAGTTATCTCCATGGCCAATCAGTTTTCCTCTGAATTTTTTTGAAAATGTTTCTCCTACATGGAGAAAAAGATAAAATGCGCCTTCCGGCTCCATGGAAGAGATGAAGGGAAAACTTTTCAGCCTGTCCAGCATATAATCTTTGCGCTGTGCAAAGACGCGGCGCATTTCTTCCACACAGTCCTGGGGACCCGTTAAGGCCGTCAGTGCTGCCTTTTGAGCAATAGAATTTGGGTTCGAAGCGGCATGGCTCTGGATACTGGCCA
>CAYQQF010000095.1:0-7032 GCA_964419485.1 uncultured Dethiobacter sp. | reverse complement strand
AAGCAGCTATCAAAGCCAACAAGACTTTAACGCTTCAGGAAATAAAAGCGCTTTTACAACAGCTGCAGGAATGCCGTAATCCCTATTTTTGCCCCCACGGCAGGCCGGTTTTTTTTAAAATGAATAAAGCTGAACTGGAGAAGTATTTTAAAAGACGTTAAGAACAAGGAGGGCGGTTTATGGACGAGACAAAAAGCAATGTAACAGGCGAAATCCCCCTTGTAGTTATTGCCGGTCCTACCGCCACCGGGAAAACAGACCTTTCTATTCTCCTGGCCGAGAGAACAGGAGGGGAAATTGTTTCAGCAGATTCGGTGCAGATTTATCGCTATCTGGATATCGGAAGCGCGAAACCAACGGCTGAAGAGAGGAGGGATGTTCCCCATTATATGCTCGATGTTGTTACTCCTGATGTAGATTTTACAGTTTTCGATTATCAAACTATGGCCCGAAAACATATTTTTGATATCCATTCCAGGAATAAACTTCCTATCCTCGTTGGAGGAACCGGCCTTTACATTAAAGCTCTTATCGATGACTACACGTTTCGCAGCGGGAAATATAATGCCGCTATACGGGAAAAACTGCAGAAAGAACTGACCGACTACGGCAAAGAGTATCTTTATCAAAAACTGCAGGAAGTCGATCCTGCGGGGGCAAGAAAACTGCACATTAATGATGCCCGGCGTATTATCAGGGCTTTAGAATATTATTATTTAACAGGGGAACCTATCTCCAGGCAGCAGGAGCTAACCCTGCAGAAGAAGAGTCCGTATAAGCTGATTATGGTAGGGCTATCCATGCAAAGAGAATTGCTTTATAGCAGAATAAATTGCCGGGTGGATCTAATGCTGCAAAAGGGGCTTCTCTTTGAAGTTAAAGAACTTTTAAGAAGGGGTTATTCAAGCAGCTTAAAATCGCTTCAATCTCTTGGCTACAAACATATGCTCATGTATCTGCAGGGAAATTGGGAATGGGAAGAGGCAGTCTCTCTTTTCAAACAGGACACCAGGAAATTTGCCAAGAGACAGATGACCTGGTTTCGGGCGGATAAGCGGATTACCTGGATAGAAATTAAACCGGATCTGAAAATAGAACCAGTGCTGGATAGTATTTGTAAAAAGGTTGCAGGATATTAACATCTTATCCCGAATAATTCTATATAAACAAAGCAGGAGGCGAAGGATATGACGAAGGGGCCTTTAAATCTTCAGGATAACTTTTTAAACCAGATTCGCAAGGAAAATACACCGGTGACTATTTTTCTCGTCAACGGCTATCAAATAAAAGGAAGCATCCGCAGCTTTGATAATTTTACTATTTTGCTGGATGTCGATGGAAAGCAGCAGATGGTTTATAAACACGCGGTTTCCACTATTATTCCTTTTAGAAATATTGTTTTTAACCCAACTGCCGAATAAGGTCCCTTTAGCGAAATACTATCTTATATCTATTCTCCAAAAATAAGACGGTATAGAAAGACACTTGTTTCCAAGTGTCTTTTAATTGTTATTTACGGCTAATATGTTACAATTGAAACTAAAATAGCATCAGAAAGTAAGAGGACAGGAAAATTTCAGAGGAAAAGATTGCATACCGGGAAAAAGCCATCCTTGTCGGCCTTGATATATCACGGGACGTAAAAAACGATGGGGATATATCCATGGAAGAACTTTGCCTGCTGACAGAGACTGCCGGCGGGGAAGTGGTGGGGATGATCCGGCAAAAAAGTGACAGGATAAATTCAGCATACTATATCGGCAAAGGAAAAGCCGCAGAACTGAAAATTGCCAGAGAGGAAATGGACGCCGGCCTGGTTATCTTTGACCATGAACTCTCACCTACTCAGATCAGAAACCTGGAAAATCTGGTCGGTGGAAAAATAATCGACCGCACGGCGTTAATCCTGGACATTTTTGCCCAAAGAGCCCTTTCCAGGGAAGGAAGGCTGCAGGTAGAGCTGGCACAGCTTAACTATCTGTTGCCCCGCCTGACGGGAAGAAGAGCTTATCTATCCCGTTTGGGCGGCGGGATAGGAACCAGGGGGCCTGGAGAAACCCAACTGGAAATAGACAGAAGAAGGATTAATCAAAGGATTGCCGCTTTACGCAAAGGAATTAAAAAGTTGAAACAACGACGTAAGCTTCACCGGGAAAGCCGTAAAGAAAAAGGCTTTCGCCTGGTTGCCCTTGTTGGATATACCAATGCAGGAAAATCGACCCTTTTAAATGCCCTTACCGGTGCACAGGTTTTTACGGAAGATAAGCTTTTTGCCACACTTGATCCTGCAGTGAGAGATTTAACTGATAAAGATAAAGAGGAGGAAATGATTCTTCTCGCAGATACGGTCGGTTTCATTCGCAATCTTCCCCGCCAGCTTATGGATGCTTTCAGTGCGACTCTGGAGGAAATTCAAGAAGCCGACCTTTTACTTCACATTGTAGATATCAGCCGCAGCGATTTTGAAGAATTAATTGCCTCAGTGGAGGAAATCTTACATAAAATGGAAATTACTGGAAAACCAGGAATATTTGTTTTCAATAAAACAGATTTACTTACAGCAGATGAGCTGCATTTCCTGCAGGGAAAAATGAAAAGGGACTACAAGCCTTCCATATTTGTCTCTGCAGAAAACGGGGAAAATATTGGACGCCTGCGTAAGATGATTAAAGAGATGCTGACCCGAAATACTGTTAGTCTGAAACTTTACATTCCCTATGACAGGTGGCCTTCATTTTCTTTTCTTTATCGAAAAGGAAAAGTTTTAAAAGTAGTCTATAACGGAGACTATGCGATTGCAGATGTGGAAATTAGTAAACTTTATGTTAAGAAACTTCTTGCTTTTACCCGAAAAGAAACTTTTTAAACCTACAAGCTGCCGGCAAGGAGATATAAACATTTTTTAAGCAGGGAAAGGAGAGAGAGGAAGAGGGAAGGAGGAGGGAGGAGAACAAAAACGAGGGGATGATGATCGCAATGGAGTGGTGGCAACTCCTGGCATTAAAACCGGGAATTAACAGGTTGATCACAGAAGCTGAACGAGAAGTAAAGGCGGAGCATGAATCTATTGATGCCATTTCTCTATTTAATCAGGCAAAGGTTCTTGATGCTTTTAAGCAGGAGAAAATTACGGACGACTGTTTTTATTCCAGTGAGGGTTATGGGTACCATGATAGGGGAAGAGATAAGCTGGAAGCTCTTTTTGCACGTGTTTTTAAGGGAGAAGACGCCCTGGTCCGGCCTCATCTGGTCTCCGGAACGCATACATTGTTTACCTGTTTAAAGGGACTCCTTAGCCCCGGAGAACGGCTTCTTATCGCCACAGGCCAGCCTTACGATACCCTCTGGAGAGCCGTGGGAGGGAAAAAAGAAAACGATCAAAAATCCTCCGGCGGCCGGGAAGGGAATCTAACGGACTGGGGTATTGATTTTGAATGTGTAAACATGCTGGCATCAGAAGATTCCGAGAGTAAAATAACATTAAAGAAACTGCTGCAAAAACCGTCTTCTGCAGTTCTTATACAGCGATCCAGGGGTTATGACCCCTTTAGACCTTCGTTAACAGTCCAAGATATAGCGGATCTTATTGATAGAATACGTTTTTACAATTCCGAAATTATCATCTTCATAGACAACTGCTACGGAGAATTTGTGGAGAAGGAAGAACCCCTTGAAGCCGGTGCCGATCTAATTGCCGGCTCGCTCATAAAAAACCCGGGAGGAGGGCTTGCTCCCACCGGGGGTTATGTTGTCGGTAAAAAAAAGTATATCGACAGAGTTGCTGCTGCTATGACCGCACCGGGCCTGGGTAAAGATCTGGGGGCTTTTGTATCTAATAAAAGGCTTTTTTATCAGGGATTATTTATGGCTCCACATCTTGCCGGAGAAGCCTTGAAAGGAGCGGTAACTCTTGCTGCAGTCCTGGAGAAAGCCGGTTACCGGGTAGACCCCCGACCCGGAGAAAAAAGAGGGGATATCGTCCAGATGGTTCGTTTAAAAAAACGGGACGAATTATATAATTTTAGCCGGGCAGTCCAGGAATTTTCCCCGATTAACTCTCAATTCGTTCCGGTAGAAGGGGAAACGCCCGGTTATCAGGATCCTATTTTTATGGCTGCCGGTACTTTTGTCCAGGGAGCATCCAGCGAATTGAGCGCTGATGCACCTCTGAGGGAACCATATACCCTGTATTTGCAGGGCGGCCTCAGCTATCAGCATATCGTCCTGGGGATAGGCTCCATATTACAGGCGATACTTGCTTAAGCATCGCCTTCTAATCAAAAGTTCTTATTAAACCGATTACTTTGCCCAAAATACGGGCATTTTCGTTTGCAGGAATGATAATCGGTTTAAAAGCGGGGTTTTCCGGCTGCAGAACAATGCTGTCTTTTTGCCGGTAAAACCTTTTTACTGTTGCTTCATCAGAAAGGAGGGCAACAACAATTTCACCGTTTTCGGCAGAGGGTTGTTGCCGGACAATGACAAGGTCCCCCGGAAGAATACCGGCTTCTTTCATGCTTTCACCCCGTACGCGCAACAGGAAAACCGTATCTTCCTTGACAATTTCACCAGGGAGGAGAAGGTAGTCTTCAATATTTTCCTCGGCTAAAACGGGTATACCCGCATTAACCTGACCTAGTAAGGGAATCAGCCTTGCTTTCTTTTTCGAAGTGGAGTGGAAAGCGGGGTCCAGGATCTCCAGGGCCCTCGGCTTGGTCGGATCCCTTTTAATAAACCCCTTTTTTTCCAGAGCCTTCAAGTGGGCATGCACTGTAGAGCTTGAACTGAGATTCATAACCTTACAGATTTCCCTTACAGAAGGCGGGTAATTTTTCTGCAGTACCTCTTCCATAATAAAGTGTAAGATTTCCTGCTGACGGGAAGTTAATCTTTTCACCTGATCAACCACCTTTTCAACGCTTATTTCATCTTAATTATAGCATAGCAAAGCTCAGCAGGCAAACAATAGTTCGCAAGGAAAGAAAAGTAAAATATTTAATTAACTGCCGGTTTTAGAGACTGTATTTGAATGGTTGTTACCGTTAGAAATAATACGGATCAATTTGTTTAGACCGTCCAGATAGGCCTTAACACTTGCTTCAACGATATCTGTGCTCATTCCCCGGCCAATAATATTCTTGTCTTCATAGTTAATTTTCAGGGAGACTTCACCCAGGGCATCCATGCCGCGAGAAACAGCCCTTAAATTATAATTTTCCATGTTGGTATCGATCCTGGTAATCTTCTCGACTGCTTTGTAGGCAGCATCAATAGGGCCTGAACCACTGGCAACTTCCTCAAAAATTTCCTCACCTTTTTTGAGGCGTACTACAGCTGAAGGAATGGTCCTCGTCCCGCTTACTGTCTGGAGGTACTCCAATACGTACGTTGGCTCCGTATAAGAGACATCGATTAACATGGCTTCCAGGTCCTCCTGGTATACTTCCTTTTTTTTATCAGCCAGCTCGACGTACTTCTTATAAAATGCTTCAAATTCTTCATTATCCAGATAATAGTTCATAGTTTCCAAATAATGACGAACGGCATGGCGTCCCGAACGTGCCGTTAAAATCATTTGCGCAGCCTGGCCTCCAATTAATTCGGCATTAATTATTTCGTAAGTTTGCTTGTCTTTTAATACTCCATCCTGGTGAATACCGGAAGAATGAGCAAAAGCATTTAACCCTATTACCGCTTTGTTGAGAGGGATAGGAATTCCTGTCAACTTGCTGACTAAACGGCTGCTGCGGTAAATTTCCTTGGCATTAATTCCCGTATAATAAGGATATTCGTCATGGCGAATAACCATTGCCATAACTATTTCTTCCAGAGCAGCATTACCGGCCCGTTCTCCGATCCCATTGACATTACATTCGATTTGCCGGGCTCCATTTTCAACCGCTATAAGTGAATTTATAACTGCGAGACCCAGATCATTGTGGCAGTGTACGCTGAGGGTTGTCTTATTAATATTAGGAACTTTAGTATTAATAAGCTTAATCAGCCTGCCGAATTCCTTTGGAACGGTATAACCAACCGTATCAGGAATATTAACGACATTGGCTCCCGCATCAATAACCGCTTCTACTACCTTCAAGATATAATCTTCCCGCGCCCTGGTTGCATCCTCCAGGGAATATTCTACGTCATCCGTCAGGCTTTTGGCATATCTAACCGCTTCTACAGCTTCTTGCAGGCACTGCTGAGGGCTTTTCCGCAACTTCTTTTCCATATGAATGTCCGATGCCGCCAAAAAAACATGTAAACGTGGTTTTTCAGCTTCTTTTATTGAATCCCAGGCGCAATCAATATCTTCTTTAACCGTTCTAGCCAGCGCCGCAATGATTGGACCTTTAACTTCTCTGGAAATTTGTTGAACCGCCCGGAGATCACCCGGGGAGGAGATAGGAAAACCGGCTTCGATAACATCTACATTTAAACGTGCAAGCTGTCGGGCAATTTTTACTTTTTCCCGGGCATTAAGCTTGGCGCCGGGTGTTTGTTCTCCATCCCTTAAAGTGCTGTCAAAAATCATTACCCTGTTGCTCATTAAAGATCACCTCTTAAGTTGAGATAAAAATTGATAAAAATAAGAAAACCTTTCATCTCTTTAGATTAGAGACGAAAGGCCAAACTTCCGCGGTACCACTCTAATTGACAGGTGACATAGCTATACCCGTCCTCTTAAATGATTTTTCTGTAACGGGAAAGTCCCGTCCCAACTTATTCTCAGCTTTGCTGATTTCGGCCGGCTACTCGCAGGAGAGTTTCCGAAAGGGGAAGGGTTGCTCTTTCAGCAAATGACAACTCTCTGTGCACTTCCAAAACTTCCGTACTAAACCTGCTCATTGTCTTTTTAATAATTCAATTTGAGCTCTATACTATCCAATATTTCTCTCCATGTCAACCCTAAAAATAATTTTAAATATTAACTTAATACTGAAAAGTGGCGTATGGAGGTAGGGGCAGAGGGAAAATCGTTAGTTTGACAACTTAATAAAAAACGAAAACTTACAAACCCTTGCAGTACAA
>CAYQQF010000094.1:0-7065 GCA_964419485.1 uncultured Dethiobacter sp. | reverse complement strand
GATGTAAAAATAACAAATAATAAAGTAGAGGTCGCTTTTTCATTGCCCCCATATGCTAATTATTGTTTTGCCGGAGAGGATATTCAACAGGGTGAACGGCTGCTCTGCAAAGGGAATGTCATCGATCCGGCAAGCATAGGTATTTTGGCAGCTTTGGGAATTTCAGCTGTTCCCGTCTATCGCCTGCCAAAGGTTGCTATTATCGGGACCGGAGAAGAGCTGGTTGAGATAACTGAGCAATTAAAACCGGGCAAAATTTTTGACAGTAATTCATATGTGCTTGCGGCGTATATCCGGCAGGCAGGCGTCGAGACGGTTATAACGGAAATCGTTAACGACAGCAAGGAGAAGATTGCCCGAAAAATATCGGAGAATCTCGAAAGCATCGATATGGTTATCACTACTGGCGGAGTATCTGTCGGTGATTTTGATTTTGTCAGGGAGGCTTTGATTTCTATTGGTGCGAAGCTTCTTTTTCACAAAATCGCCATGCGTCCCGGCTCGCCGGCTCTGAGTGCTGTAAAAGACGGAAAGTTAATTATCTGCCTTTCCGGCAATCAGGCGGCCGCTTTTACCACCTTCCACTTATTGGCCGTGCCGGCACTGGCCGGTTTGATGGGAATCACTAAACGGCAGATGACCGCTACGACCGCCGTGTTGGTTGATGACTATCCGAAAACCGTTACACGAAGGAACTTTCTCAGAGGCCAGGCTTTTTTTGATGATGGCCATGTAAAGGTGAGGATAACGGGAAAACAGAATCCGGGTATAATAAAGTCTACCCTTTCTAGCAATGCGTTGATTGACGTACCGGCAGATACCGAGAACTTAAAAGCCGGAGCCCGGGTGAAGATTCTTTTCTTGCATTCACTATTTCGAAATAGTCAAAATGAACTGTTTTAGTCAATTTTATAGCTGTATGAATAGAACAGGTGCATTAGGCGAATTTGCTTAATGCACCTGTTTTGCATTTTATTCTTTTATAAACATGACGGATGTTGCTTTAACGAGGGCGGTAAGTTCATCTCCCTGCCTGATCTGCATATCATCGAGGGATCTTTTTGTGATTACACCTGTGACTGTACTGCCGTTGCCGATATCCAGTTCCACTTCTGCTGTGACAATACCCGGGATAATATTCGTAACTGTCCCGCTTAGCTTATTCCTGCCGCTGATTTTTGCAGAGAAGGTTGTTTCCATAAGAGTTTGCTCCTCCTTCAAGTAAAATTGTATTCACCTAAATAGTATAATTTCCTTTGATTAGCGGATATATACATTAACAGGCAAAAATAAAGCCGCCCGCTGTATTTTTATTTACTGAAAAAGGTAACGTAAAAATATTTTCTATCCAGGCAGGAAAATTTAACTTATTGCTCGAAATTTTATAATAGCATTATCTGGTCAAGCCGGCACTGGAGGCTCAGTATGAAGAAAAAGTGGTGGAAAGACAGGTTTTATATTTTTATGGTTGCTGTAGCTTTTTTTACTTTTCTTTTTATGATGGTTGCTGTCGGAACTTTGATGTTCAGAGGCCTTCCGCAGATCGGCAAATCCCTCGCCTCCCCCGAGATTCAGTTTGCTATCAGGTTAAGTCTCTATACCTCGTTGATCTCTACGGCTTTCTGCATCGTAATTGCCATTCCTGCAGCTTATGTTCTGGCCAGGATGGATATCCCCATGAAATGTCTTTTCAATACCCTGCTGGATTTGCCCCTGGCTTTACCGCCGCTGGTGTCGGGTCTCTGCCTTCTGCTTTTTTTTGGCACGACAGCCTTCGGGGCCTGGCTGGAACGACTCGGTCTTCCTTTTGTTTTTACGGTTAAAGGGATCATTATGGCCCAAATTTTTGTCAATCTTCCTTTTATGATCCGGGTGATGAAATCGACGATTTTATCAGTTAACCCGCGTTTGGAATTTATCGCGCGGACTTTGGGATGCACCCCTGCCCTGGCTTTTTGGAAAATAACCCTGCCGCTTTCGAAAAACGGCATCATCGCCGGGACTGTAATTACCTGGGCTAGGGCATTGGGAGAATTCGGTGCGGCTTTGATGCTGGCCGGAGCTACCCGCTTTCGCACAGAAACATTGCCGATTTCCCTTTTTTTAAATATGTCGACCGGAGATCTGGAAGGGGCCATAGCAGCGGCAAACCTGCTCATAATTATCTCAATTATATCTTTATATATCTTTAATAAATTTGGAGGTGATTTTATTGGAGGCACCCGAGGTATTTAAACGTCTTCAACCCTATATTGATAGTATTTTAAAGGATCCCGAGCTTTCTAGCTCTAACGTATCAATTGCCTGCAAGGTGCTTACACCGGAGGAAGCTATAGGCTCTCCGGGAAGAAACGATTTTCCACTCCAGAAGGGCAAGGAAAAGCTGATGCAGGCCGTTATTGATGGGTTTATCGGTCAGGCTTTTACAGATATGCCGGGAAATTACGAAGGCACTTTGCACGATGTCTTAACTCTTCCGCCCGATAACAATTATAACAGGGCTATCATTATTGCTGCGCTCAATGCCCTGGACCGCAAACTTGGAAAGGCTGCACACACTATTCATTGTAAGGATGCACAGCCGGGTGAATGCAGTCAAAAACTCGTCGAGACGATATCATCGGAGTTTGGAAAGCCGCGCATTGCCGTAATCGGGCTTCAGCCTGCTATGGTTGAAAAACTTGCCCAACATTTTGAGATAAGGGTCTTTGACCTTGACCCGGAGAATATCGGTCAAACTAAATATGGAGTTATGATCGAAAACGGGAAATGCGATCTGGCAGCGGTAGAAAAGTGGGTCGATCTGTTTTTGGTGACGGGGAGCACAGTAGTAAACGGGACTATTGATCCTTTCCTTCACTTAAAAAAACCGGTTCTGTTTTATGGGACAACAATCGCTGCTGTAGCTGAGATTCTTGGTTTAAAAAAGTTTTGCCCGATATCATCGTAATTAAAAACCAGTCTGGCACATTTTAAGGGTGATTATTATGATAATATTTTCAGATGTATCTATAACGCTGGGAGATTTTTCACTGGAGAATGTCAATTTGGAGATACAAACGGGTGAACTTTTTACCATATTGGGGCCTACGGGTACCGGGAAAACCGTCATACTGGAGTTGATCGCCGGGTTGTACAGACCAGACGCGGGTAAACTGTTTATTAATGGAACTGACTCTGAGAACATTCCTCCCGAGAAAAGAAAGATCGGTTTTGTTTATCAGGATTATGCTCTTTTTCCCCACCTGAATGTTTATAAAAACATTGCCTTTGGGCCTCAGCTTGGCAAGATTCCGTCTTCCATGATTAAAGAAAATGTAAAAGCCCTGGCTGATATGCTGGGGATTGCTCACTTGTTAAAGCGTTTTCCAGGGACTTTGAGCGGCGGTGAGCAGCAGCGCGTCTCTCTTGCCAGGGCTTTTATCATGAAACCAGGGATTCTTTTATTGGATGAACCGTTCGGTGCTCTTGATCCCAATACAAAGGTAATGTTATGCCGGGAACTAAAACAAATACATCGTAAATACCAATGTACTATTGTTCATGTTACCCATGATTTTAACGAAGCGGGTATGCTGGCAGACCGGATTGGTATTATACTGGGTGGGAAAGTAAGACAGATCGGAATTCCCGGGGAAGTCTTTGAAAAACCCCATGATCAGGAGGTGGCAAGCTTCTTGAGAGCAGCGCCCCTGAAAACCGTTTTTGCAGGGTAAGATCAATCTATTTGTGGTGAGATAAACGGGACAACCACTGCTCAAAAATTTTGCCGCATAAGCAGGAAAAGTTAACAAAACTCCCGAATATATAACATCGTGGATTGGGCCGAGGCTTAACACTACAAAAATGAAAGGAAGTGGACTATGTTAAATAGCAACGAGAATCAGGAAGGAAAATCTGCCTATCTTTCTTTGCTGCCTATTTATCCTTTGCTTGCCCAGCAATGCGTCGACGACTACCGCCTGGAAAGGGGAATTTGCATTGATATAGGCACAGGTAACGGTTATATGGGAACGGAGATAGCAAAGATTACCCACATGAGCATTTATTATGTGGATATTGAACCCAGAGGCCTGGATTTTGCCAGGCATACGGTTGAAGAAGCTCATCTAGATAACGAGGTGTTCTTTATACAAGCCGATATCTGCCGGCAGCTTCCCTTTAAAGATAATTTTGCGGATTTTATTGTGAGCAGGGGGTCTCTTTGGTTTTGGGAAGATAAAGTCAAAGGCCTTGCCGAAGCTTACCGGGTATTGAAAATTGGTGGGGCAGCCCTTATCGGAGGCGGTCTGGGGCGTTATATACCGGCTTCCATGAGAGCGAGGTTAATGGAAGGACGAAGAGATAAGCTGAAAAAGAAAGGCATTAAGAAACCCTCAGGCAAAGAGCTGCAAGATCTGGCTTTACAGACGGGGATACGCAGTTTTAGAGTATTGCGGGATTCGCCTGAGCAGGACGAAGGCAGTTGGATCGAAATACACAAATATGTTTAAAAAAAGAGAGAGTGATTTTCAGGTGGAAAAAATAATCTTGCATTGTCCCATGAATATAAGTCGGACATTATCTAACTTGATCAGAGAGTTTATCCAAAAGGAATACGCTGAGAAGAGCGATTCTATGGAAATTTATGACGAACCGCACCGGCTCGGCAATGAAAGTTCATTATTAAAGACGGTGCGCGAGGGGTTAACCCCGGCCTTATATGTCGGTCACGCCACGGATTTTGGCCGGATGCAGCAGGAGCAGATTGCCGAATGTTTTGCAACGGTACCTGATTTGCCTCTGGGTGATAGCTTAATAAACCTGGGTTTTAAGGATAGCAAACGCTATTTTCATCCCTTTACCGTCATTCCTTTTGCGGTGATCTATAACAAAAACCTGGTGAAAGAAGAGCTGCCGAAAAGGTGGGAGGATCTTCACAGCACAGCATATCGCGGAAAAATACGGCTTCCCGATCTGGAAAGAACCATTTCCAAAGTAATCGTCGGGGCAAAGAAAATGAAGTACCCGGCCACCTGTGAGCAATTTTTTGCCAATTGCTATTTTAAAGGGAGTCCCATAGATGTTGTAAACTCGGTCGATGAAGGTGAATATCGCTTTGGGATGGTAAATGTTGCTTTTTCCCGTTTTTCTCGCCAAAAAAACACCGCGATACTGTGGATGGAAGACGGAGCCTTCTGTATGCCGCAGGTAATCGCCATAGGCAAGGGCAAATATGAAAAGGTTAGTAAAATTGTTGACTATATTTTTTCGGAAGAGATACAGCAATTTTTTGCCCTGCAGGGTTTTATCCCAGCTGTCAGCGGGGAGGTCCCGGCCATCTTGCATCAGGACGACCTCAAGCTTATCTGGAATGGCTGGGATGAGTTTATAAGATCGACCGTATAATTAAAATTTAGCAACAAAACTGGAAGAAAGCCGGTGTGAAAAGTGCGCTTTATTATTGTTACAGGGCCTCCTTCAGGCGGAAAAACTACGGTTATGCTGCATACCGTCCGCCATCTGCTGCAGGATGGGATCATGGTGGCGGCCTGTAAGATCGATTGTTTGAAGACTGCTGATGATGAACGTTATGGTGCCCTAGGCATTCCTGTGGCGGTAGGGCTGAGCGATTATTTGTGCCCCGATCATTATTATGCAGCCAACCTGGAAGAAATATATAGCTGGGCCGCGGAGCAGGCGGCAGAGGTCTTAATCCTGGAGACCGCCGGGCTTTGCCACCGGTGTGCCCCCGCGGTGAAAGGGTGCCTCTCCATTTGCATGATTGACAATCTGAGCGGTATCGATACCCCCCAAAAAGTGGGCCCGGTTTTGGATACGGCAGATATCATCGTTATAACCAAAGGAGATATTGTCTCCCAGGCTGAACGGGAGGTCTTTTACCAGAGGATTGAAATGATAAATCCACAGGCCAAAATACTGGCAGTAAATGGTCTGAACGGATCAGGAACGCGTCGCCTGAAAAATGAAATTATGTTAAGCTCACCGATCGAACAAATTGAAGGCAGAGAGCTGCGATGTTCCATGCCGGCGGCTATCTGTTCCTATTGCACAGGAGAAACCATGATCGGCAGCAGTTACCAGATGGGCAATGTAAAAAAAGTTAAATTTGGAAGGTGGGCTAAATGATTAAAACCATTACAGTTACGGGGGGGAAAAATAAAGAAGGCAGGCCTGAACCTGTTCAGCGTCTTGATATTCAAAGCGGTGAGATTCTGGCGGTCGTCGGGCCGACAGGTTCGGGTAAAAGCCGATTTATTTCCGATATTGAACAATGGGCGGACGGTGAAACACCTTCGGGGCGATATGTGCTGATTGACTATCTGCCGGCTGCTCAATACGCAGAAGAACAATCTCTGCACAGACTGGTTGCCGAAGTGTCGCAGAACATGAATTTTGTTATTGATATGTCCGTTAAAGACTTTCTCATTCTGCATGCCCGCAGCCGCAAGGTTGACTCTCCGGAGAAAGCGGCGCAAGAGGCGGTCGCCTATGCCAACAGGCTGGTCGGGGAACCCATCTCTTCCGGGGAGAAGCTATCCGTGCTGAGCGGCGGGCAATCCCGCGCCTTAATGGTTGCCGATGTGGCTTTAATCAGTGATGCTCCGGTGGTATTGATCGACGAGATAGAAAATGCCGGAATTGACCGTTTGCAGGCATTGCGTTCTCTAACCGCTCAGGGCAAGGTGGTAGTGGTGGTTACCCACGATCCGGTCCTGGCTTTAATGGCGGACAGACGCGTGGTAATGAAAAATGGAGGGATAATGAAATTACTTGCCACAACCTCCGAGGAAAAGCTGCTGTTGAAGCGTCTGACGCAGATGGAACGGGAGTTATCCGCTTTGCGAGAAAAACTGCGCCTTGGTGAGCAATTAAGGGAGAATATGCCGCACAAGATGGAGAACTGCGGGAGTGGGAAAGAGACTAGAAAGTTACAGCAAAGTTCACTGGAGATGGAGGGATATTAATTGAAGAGATTTTTGCAGTTGTGTCTTGTCGTTTTGCTCGTTGTTTTACTGGGGTCGGCAGGAGGCTGCGGGGCCGGGGAAACGGATACAACGGCTT
>CAYQQF010000093.1:3531-7108 GCA_964419485.1 uncultured Dethiobacter sp. | reverse complement strand
ATAAATTTTTGGCGAATAATGGAAGTAATTCTTAAAAAAGTATTATCATGTTAGGAGCAAGAAGATTAGTAAATGGGTTCGGAGAGGTGAAAGGATTGTTTTCCAAAGTAGCCAGCTGTGCGCTCGCGGGAATAGAAGGGCTTAGAGTTTGGGTTGAAACAGATCTGGACGGCGGGCTGCCCAATTTTTCTCTCGTTGGGTTGCCGGCTCCTTCTGTTAGAGAAGCCAGGGAAAGGGTACGCGCAGCTCTTCGAAACAGCGGTTATGATTTTCCCGTGATGCGCATAACAGTGAATCTGGCTCCGGCCGATTTAAGGAAAGATGGCTCCGCCTTTGATTTGGCTATTGCTGCAGGTATTTTGGCTTCCTCCGAACAAATACCGGCAGAATCCCTGGCCGGAAAAGTGCTGATTGGAGAACTTTCCCTGGATGGAGAGGTTAGGCCTGTACCGGGAACAATGGCGATGGCCGCTTCTTTAAGAGAGCAGGGACAAGAGGAAGCGGTTCTTATTGTTCCTTTAGCAAACCTTGTGGAAGCATCATTTGTAAAAGGGGTCGCTGTCCAGGGTGTTGCCACGCTTCAAGAGCTGGTCTCTTTCTTGAGGGGGGAAATAACCCTTCCCTTTGGAAAATCGGACTTACAGAAGCTGTTGGAGGAAGGGTGCCAGGCAGAAACCACTCCTGACTTTAAAGAAGTAAAAGGACAGATCGCAGCCAAAAGAGCCCTGGAGATAAGTGCTGCCGGGGGACATAATATTCTGCTTACAGGGCCTCCGGGGACAGGTAAAACAATGCTGGCGCGCCGGATTCCATCAATTCTCCCCTCTCTGACACTGCAGGAATGCCTGGAAATTACTAAAATATACAGCGTAGCAGGTCTCTTAAAAGAGGAAATGCCTCTTATTACCCAGAGGCCTTTTCGGTCACCTCATCATACGGCAACTGTCGCCGGTATGCTTGGAGGGGGCAGGATTCCCCAACCGGGCGAGGTTACGCTGGCCCATATGGGAGTACTTTTTTTGGACGAATTTCCGGAATATTCACGCGAGGTTTTGGAAGGTCTGCGCCAGCCGCTGGAGGACGGAGAAGTGACGATTACCAGATCAGAGATGACCCTGCGCTTCCCTTCCCGCGTTATGCTGGTTGCTTCGAGAAATCCCTGTCCGTGTGGTTATTACGGACATCCGAAAAGAGAATGTCAATGTTCCGAAATGCAAATACGGCGTTATCGCCTAAAATCTTCCGGTCCGCTGATGGACAGGATTGATATTCACGTTGAGGTTCCTTCCATGGAGTACTGTGAACTGCAAGATGACCATATTGCCGAGAGTTCCGTCAACATCAGGAAACGGGTAGAAAAAGCCCGGGAACTGCAAAGGCAGAGGTTTCAGCAACTGAATATTGATTGCAACGCTGCAATGACGCATCGCTACCTCCAGGAATTCTGCCCCTTAAAACCGGATGCCCGGCAGATACTCGGCCGAGCTTTTGATTCATTATCTCTTTCCATGAGGGCTCATGACAGGATTATAAAAGTTGCCCGTACGATTGCCGACCTTGATGAAGAAGATTCTATCCAGACCCGCCACATTGCCGAGGCTATCCATTACCGGAGTTTTGACAGAAACGGCTGATGGTTTGTAAAACTGATAAAAATTTGGCTGACTTTTTAATTACATAAATGAAAAGGGGGGGCTCCCCCTGACAAAGAGAAAAACAGGTTGGAAAAAGGAACTGGGAAATAGAGGAGAACAACTGGCCGGGGAGTATTTATGCAGCAAAGAAGGGTACAAAATTCTGACCAGAAATTATCGCTGCCCGGCGGGAGAAATTGATCTTATCTGCCGGGATGGGCAGTATCTTGTTTTTGTAGAAGTGCGTTCCAGCAGTACCGAGTCTGTCAATATGGCGGCAGAGTCCATTAATTATCGTAAACAAAACAAGCTGAGGCAACTGGCTTCATATTACTTATTAAGAAATGGCCTTAGCTTTACTTTGTGCCGTTTTGATGTTGTGTTGATACTTCTGGATGAGGAGAGGCAATCTGCCAGAGAGATGCGGCATATTAAAAATGCTTTTTAGTTTATGCGTTGGGGATGCGTTGGGGACGGACCCTATTGCACAGAGCCTTTTCGTGAAAAACAACATTCCAAAAAATAAAAACGGAAAGAGAAGGCCCCCAGGGTAATTGCTGCCGCGACGTTCACCTTTATTTACTCTTTGCCGATGAGAACAGCTTTTATAAAGGGTTTTATCCCCTCTCACCGTAAAGTATTGATAATTAATATACATAGATAAAAAATAATTTCATACTCCCAAAGATTTTAACAATTCATAGACTAAAAACGCTGGCCATACAATGGCTTTCAAAACTCCCAACACTCCTACCCAAAAAGTGGTGGCCTGTGAAATAAAATATACTGTTGCTCCGATAAAGCCTAATCCGTAAACGGCACCTGCAGGAGCATTTCCGCTGCTATTTCTCATGGTTTTTCTCTCCTTACAATAGGTTGTTTAAAGATGCGCCAGGTAACATCCAGATATCAATTAATTCTTGGTTGCAAAAAAAAATATCCTTCAAGCTGGTTATAACTTCTTTTACTATATATATTAATTCCTTTGTACTTTTTATGTTTTTGAATACCTACAACGGGAAAAATTTGAGCATCCAAAACTTGCCTCTTTTCCATTTCTTAAAATTAGTTTATTACCACAACGAAGGCATGTCTGGTCAGTATTAGTGTTTCAATAAATTCCATAATATCTTGTGAACCATATGCTTGTTCCGCTTAAAATCTCACAATAAAGCCCGTTTTCTTACCTTTTTCAAAACCTGCTTTTTTATAGAATTCAAGAACTTCTTCTCCTCTTCCAGACATCAGCATAACTTTATAGCACCCTTTATCCCGTGCAATTTCTAGTGCCTTTTTCAGTAATTTTGTCCCGTACCCTTTATTACGATAATCCTCATGTGTAACCACATTTTCGATTAATCCATATGGCCTTCCCCCTCTTGTCAGATTGCTAATAATGACAAGGACACAGGAGGAAACCAGCCTTCCGTCTGCCGCTGCAACAAGGTAATTCTGGTTTGGGTCATTGAGAATATCAAGCCATAAAGTTGTTAACCTTTCATCATCTTCAATCACCGGGTCATCTTTATTTAAATGTTTATACAGCTCCATTAAATCTTTAAGTTCATCCTTTGTAATATATCTTACTGAATTATTATCCTCCTGCGCAGACCGGATCATCTTCATAGGTAGAAATATTATTCCATTTTTTGTAGTTTTTTCTCCTGCCGTTTTAAACCCTATCTTTTTGTATACCTCAACCGCAAATATTGATGAATTTACGCTTATCTCACTAAGACCGGGATTTTCGTTTGTACATCTATTAATAGCATTAGTGATTAGTTCTTTTGCTATCCCCCTGCCATGATATGCCTTATCAACAAAGAGCAAGCTTACATGACATAAATCCCTTATAGCTGTCACACCTACAAGCTTTTCTTCTTCGTCATAGCAGCCCAGCATAAAAAACTTTCCACTCTCAAGAGATTTTTTAAGCTCCTCTG
>CAYQQF010000093.1:0-3521 GCA_964419485.1 uncultured Dethiobacter sp. | reverse complement strand
TCTGGCTGAATAAACTTTCTAAAGGTTTCAATTCCATTCTGCGAATATCCCGGTGCTACATACTCAGAGAAGACATCCCACACAAGTTTTGAAGCAAGGTAAATATCACGCAGTTCAATACTTTTTATTTTCATTTAACCTACCTTCATTCTGAAATAAACTAAAAAATCGTTTTTCCATTTCCCTGGTGATCATTAAAGTATTGCCAAAACATTAATGCGTCTGAATGTCTCAAAACATGTTCCATCTTCCTGTTTGGTTATTGACATAATTTTAGCAACAACCATATCCCGAAACTCCGTCTGCTCTTGATCCGCCAAATCTTTTAAAACGGGACAATACTAGGCTGATCAATCCAGAGGATCATTTCTTCAGAGTTAGCAAAATACCTATCGGCATTTTCTTCCCAAATTTTGATTTCCGTAAAGGTATATTCCTACCTGATAAAAATAAGAACAGTTGCCGTGGCCCGCAAAATTAAAGCGAATCATGCCGCCCGAGAAACGTCAATCCCTACTACTGAACCGCGCGGAACCAAACTGGCCAATTGTGCGGTCAAGACACCATCACCACAGCACAGGTCCAGAGCAGCAGCAAACAGGTATCCGCTTACGAAAAACAGGAGGAAGGATGAAAAATTGGCCCAATCACTGTAAAGATTAAGGGATCCCCTCAAGGTATCTGCGAAATAAAAACGTTTGACTTCAGGCATATCTCTCTTTCTCCTTAAAGTAACATATACAGGTAAATTAAGGTCATTATAATACACCCAGCATATATTTTCCAGTATCGGGAGGAACACAATTAATTAATTCAAATATAAATCCTGTTTTTGATCTAAGCCCATCCGAAAAAGCTTTTTCGAAGACCTCTGGGATGACCGCAGATGACAGGCTCCGCGGTCTGAGACTGCATAAGCCAAACCCATTCCCTTATGGATTAATACCAGGACGAACCTTGGCCACTCTGCATGTATTATGGCTGAGAGCGGTAAAAACGCACGACAGTTTGTACGGGAAGTGAACGCGGGCAATGTAGGGGTGAACATTGGCGTCGCGCAGCCCTTTGCATTTTTACTCCTGAGTTCAAGGATGGAATCTTTTCGGGGGCTTTTTGAAGAGCCCCTTTTATCTGTTGGACATGCACCCATCTTGTTGCCGTCCATATAGTACACCAGCGGCTTTTTATCGCGGGTAAATATGTTATTCGTTACTTTCCCCATAGAAGAGAGGATATTTATGGGACTTACATGCCAGTCTACCGGCTTTGCATCTCTAAAGGAAATGTTTCAAGTAAAAACAGACTCATCTGAAGATATTGTTATTGCTCTGACCGGAAATCCCAATACGGGGAAAAGTACACTTTTTAACAGTTTAACCGGTCTAAAACAACACACCGGTAACTGGCCGGGCAAAACAGTGAGCATTGCCAAGGGCAGCTACTGCTACAGTAATAGAAGGGCGGTAGTGGTTGACTTGCCCGGTACATATTCATTGTTTGCAAATTCCGAGGAAGAGGAGCTAGCCCGCAATTTTGTCTGTTTTGGTCAGCCTGATGCCGTCGTAGTAGTTTTGGATTCGACCTGCCTGGAGAGAAATTTAATCCTTGTTTTGCAAATACTTGAGATCACACGTAACGCCATTATCTGTATAAATTTTTTTGATGAGGCTATCCGGAAAAAAATAAAAGTTGACCTGATGAAATTGGAAGATCTACTCGGAGTTCCTGTTTTAGGCACCAATGCCAGGGACGGGTTAGGGCTGGAAAAACTTAAAGAGGCGATTTACAGGATAGCAGTAGAGAAGAACACCAAATCTCCTTTAAAAATAAACTATCCTGACCAGATAGAAAAGGCAGCAGCTCATTTGGAACCTGCAATCAAAAAAATGGTTGATGAAAAATTAAATGCACGCTGGGTGGCCTTACGCTTGTTAGATGGAGATAAAGCCTTCCTGGATGACATAAAACTTTATTTGGGTTTTGATTTATTACATAATATCAGTTTTAATAAATTGTTGCAGCAGGTAACTGTAAATACAGAATATGATAAAACGCGGTATCAGATTGTAGCAAGCATTGTTAAGCTGGCCGAAGAACTTTATGCCGAAACAGTGGTCTGTGAAACCCGGCAGCACAACACTTTTGACCGGAAAATTGATAATATCCTCACTTCTAAGATTTGGGGAATTCCCATTATGCTTACTTTGCTGGGGCTGGTCTTCTGGATTACTATAAAAGGTGCCAACATTCCTTCCGAAATGCTTGCTTCCGGTTTTAATTATTTGGAGGACGGTTTAACGGCATTATTTATCTCCCGGGGTGCTCCGGACTGGCTTCATGGTATCTTTGTTTTGGGTATATTTAAAACTGTAGCCTGGGTTGTCTCCGTTATGCTGCCGCCTATGGCCATTTTTTTTCCTTTGTTTACTTTATTGGAAGATTTGGGTTATCTGCCCCGGGTCGCTTTTAACCTGGATTATTTCTTTAAAAAGGCTTGTGCCCATGGTAAACAGATTTTGACCATGTGTATGGGTTTTGGCTGTAATGCCGCAGGCATTATCTCCTGCCGCATTATCGATTCCCCCAGGGAAAAGCTGATTGCCATTATTACCAACAATTTTGTCCCCTGCAACGGACGTTTCCCTATCCTTATTGCCCTGTCTTCTCTTTTTATTGCATATAAGGCAGGACCTTTTCAGAACGTGGTTGCGGCATTAAGTATTTTGCTGGTCATAGTTTCAGGTATAGCCCTGACGCTGATTATCTCCAAAATTCTTTCCAAAACCATACTTAAAGGATTGTCATCAGCATTTACTTTGGAGCTTCCGCCCTATAGAAAACCGCAGGTAGGAAGAATTATTATCCGTTCTATTTTCGACCGGACGTTGTTTGTTTTGGCCAGGGCTGTCATAGTAGCTGCTCCGGCGGGTTTACTTATCTGGCTTATGGCAAATGTATTCATCGGGGATACCAGCATTCTCAATTGTTGTGCCGGCTTTCTGGATTCTTTTGCACGTTTAATAGGCCTGGACGGCTTTATTCTGATGGCCTTTATTTTGGGGCTGCCTGCCAATGAAATTGTCATACCCATTCTGATCATGAGTTATATGTCTCAGGGTGAAATAGTGGAGTTTGAAAATCTGGAGACGATGAGACAGTTATTTATTGATCACGGCTGGACCATGCTTACTGCAATATGCACCATGCTTTTTGCCCTCAATCACTGGCCTTGCGGCACGACCCTGTTTACTATACGCAAAGAAACACAAAGCTTAAAATGGACTTTGCAATCTTTTTTGATCCCTACCATTACGGGAATTATTGTCTGCTTTATCGTCGCACAGGCTGCCCGGTTCTTGGGATTGGCATAATTGCAGGTAAAATTGCAGGTAAAGTCTGTCTTGAAGAACATAAAGATAACTAAAAAAAGTTTCTGGCGACCTGAAACGAATCCCCCGGGAAAATTCTCGGGGTTTTATATTTTTCCCAAAAAGTTTTCTTAAAATTTTTTTGACATATAC
>CAYQQF010000092.1:0-7120 GCA_964419485.1 uncultured Dethiobacter sp. | reverse complement strand
GATGGTACTTGGGGCGCAAGCCCCCGGGAGAGTAGGTCCCTGCCGGATTTAATTTAAAAGAAGGACTTGTTGCACATGATGATATGTAACAAGTCTTTTTTAATTTTATTAAGAAACGAACTTATGATTTTAAATTATTATTTTGTTGTTTACTGATATATAATATTAAAAATTATCTTGAACATACTGATTATGTATGCGAAAATAAGGATAGTTTTAAATGATTATTTTAACTTGCTTGGAGGGATTATTTTATGCCGGCCGAGGTAAAGGTAACGACACTTTGTGAAAACAGCGTTCCATATCCTAATAACGGGACAATGGGAGAACATGGGCTGGCTATGTTGTTGGAGACAGGTTCTAAAAGGATTCTTTTTGATACAGGGGGTGGGCTGACTTTACTGCATAATACACGGGTTTTGGGTCTAGATTTTAAAACGATAGATGCACTGGTGCTGAGTCATGGACATTACGATCATACCGGTGGGCTTAAAGTCCTTTTGCAAGAGCGCGGCGGGGATCTTGACGTATACGCCCATTCCGATATTTTTAAAGAAAAATATAGCTTGCAGAAAGGTAAAGAACTGAAAAAAACCGGCATTCCCTGGACAAAAGAAGAGTTGGAATATTTGGGAGCCCGCTTTCATCTAACACGTAAATCCCGGGAAATTTGTAAAGGAGTAATGCTTACAGGCGAAATCCCCCGCAGGGAAAAAGCGGAAGAGAACACAATAAAGACGATGTTTTGCCAGAAAGCTGACGGGAGCCTGGAACTCGATCCTCTTTACGATGACCAGGCTATAATAGTGGAAAGTTCTGAAGGGATAATTGTCCTTCTTGGTTGCGCTCACTCGGGTTTAATTAATACATTAAGATATGTGACCGAACTTACTGGAGAAGGAAAGATATATGCCTGTATCGGAGGCACACACCTTGTTGCCGCTTCAGCTGAAAGGCTAGACTATACCGTTCAAGAGCTGGAAAAAATTGACGTGCAAAAAATTGCTCCCTGCCATTGCACCGGATTTCGGGCTGCATTTGTATTATATCAGGCTTTTAAAGACCGTTTTGTGAACAACTCTGCCGGAAACATTTTTAATTTTGGGTAATACTTTTTTCAGATAGGAAATATAGAAAAACAAGGGAGAGGTTGATATGGGTTATAAATTTCAAGTAGCCGAGCAGCCGGCCCAACCCGTCCTTTCCCCTGAAATAATTATGTGATTCTATTTTATTAAAAAACAGGCATACAATAAACAAGAAGATTAAAAACTCATCAGAAAAAAGGTTTAAAGTATGAAAGATGGTGCTTTGGGTTCAATATTTGCCTGTTTTTTGATCTCTGCGGGGATGCTTTCCATCCCTGCCATTGGCTTTTCTTCAATAGAAGGCCTCTTCACTTTTTTTTGGAGTACCCTGGCTTTCCTGGTGGCTGCGGGGTTTGTAAAAGACTATTTTCGTCATAGCTAGACGGTGAGTTTTTCATTTATTTTGTTTACTTTCAGGAAATATACCAGTGTTTCTCCCACTATAACTGCTTTGACTTCCAGTTGATATTTTTTATCTCCCTCTTCAATAAGGCGGCCATCCAGGAGATTGAAGAGCAGAGGGTAGGGTAAGGCATATATTTCCTGGCCAAGAAGATTATTGACCAGGTCATAGATGGTACGGTGTAAAGCCGGTTCAATAAAAGAATGATCATTCATTTGAATTTCCAGTTTAATCTCTTCGACAACCAGAGGCAGCATTGATTCGTGTTGTTCCTTAACTTTTTCCATCTGCTGAACTGCTTCATAAAGTTGTACTTTTAACTTTTCGGTCTGCCAGTATACCTCTTCAAATTTTTTCCCCTGAATGGCGTTCATCAATGTTAACCCCGTCAGTAGCCCCAGGATAAAAAATGCTATTTTTGTCCGCAACTTAATTTCCTCCCAGGGAATATTTTAAAAGAAGATATCCCAGGTGAGCACCGCTAAAAGCACTGGTAATCAGGGCTAATTGTTTAAAAATTTCCGCCGGCTGCCCGCTGAGAAAGCCTATTTCAATGGCTTTAAACGCGCTGAAAGAACCTCCCATCGCGGCGACTAAAGCCCAAATTTTTAGCTTTTCCGCCAATTCCAGCATGGTATAAAGGGGAGGTTGTTGCGTGGAAAGAAACGCTGCCAGTGCACCAAGGGTGCTTCCGCCCAGTATTACTCCCAGGGCAATAAAAAAAGTCGTGATCAGGGTTGGATATATCGATAGCATAAGGCACCTCTTACAAGCACTATTTATATTATGTATATTGTAATTTCATTGCTGTAAGACTTTTTTAGCGTTTTTAAATGCCTGGCGTTGTTCATCCCGCTACCTTTAAGTATTGATTAATTTTGCAAATTCAAAGGGTTTTTCCCAGGATAAGTCGAAATACTTTCTTCAACAGAATGAAGATAAATTATGGGGGAATTGGCTTTGTTTGTTCACCTGCATGTGCATACTGAATACAGCCTGCTGGATGGGGCGTCCCGCATTAGAAGTGTTGTGGGAAAAGCAGCCGAACTGGGAATGCCGGCTGTGGCTATTACAGACCACGGCACGATGTACGGGGTTATTGATTTTTACAAGGCAGCACGGGATAACGGAATAAAACCTCTTATCGGATGCGAAGTTTACGTGGCGCCGAAGAGCCGTTTCCGCAAAGAAGGAAACCGTGAAACCCTTTACAATCACCTGGTTCTTCTGGCCAAAGATGCGGAGGGGTATCGCAACCTGGTCAAGATTGTCAGTGCCGGGTACCTGGAAGGGTTTTATTATAAACCGAGAGTTGACAAAGAACTTCTTTCCCAATACAGTAAAGGTCTTATTGCCTTGAGTGGTTGTCTGGCCGGTGAAATTCCCGAACTGCTTTTAAAAGGAGAGGATCAAAAAGCTCTGCAGGCTGCACTCTGGTACCGGGAAAACTTTGGTGAAGGAAATTTTTACCTGGAACTGCAGGACCAGGGTCTGGCAGAGCAAAAGGAACTCAACCAGAAACTTCTCCTGCTGGGCGAGAAGGCAGAAATACCTCTGGTCGCCACAAATGATGTTCATTATCTTGAGCGGGAAGATGCGGAGGCCCATGATGTCCTGCTCTGCATTCAAACGGGGAAAAATGTTGAAGAGACAAAACGTTTGAAGTTTGACGGGGATGGTTTTTATTTTAAATCGGAAGAGGAGATGCGGAATATATTCGCAGATTTTCCTCCCGAAGTATTGGAAAATACATGGAAAATTGCTGATAAAATAAATCTTGATTTTGACTTTGACAAAAGGTACCTGCCTCATTATGACATTCCTTCTTCTTACTCGACTCCTGAAGATTATCTAAGGGATCTCTGCCGCGAGGGGCTGACAAAGAGGTATGCAAAGCTGACTTCTGAGATACAGGCGCGCCTTGATTATGAACTGGGCGTGATCGAACAGATGGGTTTTGCCGGTTACTTTCTTATTGTCTGGGACTTTGTCAATTTTGCAGTGGCAAACGGGATCCCGGTGGGGCCCGGAAGAGGTTCTGCCGCCGGCAGCCTGGTTGCCTACTGCCTTTCTATTACGAATATTGACCCGTTGCGCTACGGTCTGCTTTTTGAAAGATTTCTGAACCCTGAAAGGGTAACCATGCCTGATGTGGATATTGACTTTTGTTATGAACGCCGAGAGGAAGTAATTAGCTATGTGATTGAAAAATATGGGGAAGATCATGTGGCCCAGATTATCACGTTTGGCACTATGGCGGCGCGTATGGTGGTGCGGGATGTGGGAAGGGCCCTTAATTTTACCTATGGCGAGGCTGATCGCGTTGCCAAGGCAATCCCCGATGAGCCGGGAATGACAATTCAAATGGCGTTGGAGATGAATACTGATCTGGCTGATCTTTACAATAACGATGAACGTTATCGCAAGTTTTTGGATATTTCCCGTAAATTGGAGGGGCTTCCCCGGCATGCTTCTACCCATGCGGCAGGCGTGGTCATCTCGGGTAACCCCCTGGTTGATCATGTTCCCCTTCAGAAGACAAATGGAACGCCGGTAACCCAGTTTTCCATGAATATTTTGGAAGAGCTGGGGCTTTTGAAAATGGATTTTCTGGGATTGCGCACCCTGACAATTATGGAGGAAGCGGTCAGGCAGGTCAACCAGCAACGTCACGAAGAGGGAGCAGAAAAAGATAAACTTGATCTTGCCACAATTCCTCTGGATGATACTCAAACTTATTTACTGCTTTCTCAGGGAGAGACGGCCGGTGTTTTCCAGTTGGAAAGCAGCGGAATGCGCTCAGTCCTTCGCGATTTGAAGCCGACAGTGTTTGAAGATATTATTGCCGTGGTCGCCCTTTACCGGCCTGGTCCAATGGAACAGATTCCTGTCTTTATCGAAAGTAAACACGGGAAAAGGAAGATTGCTTACCTTCACCCCGAACTGGAACCCGTCCTCAAAGAAACTTACGGGGTCATTGTTTATCAGGAACAGATCATCGAGATAGCGGCGAGGATGGCAGGGTTTTCCCTAGGGCAGGCGGATCTGTTGCGCAGGGCTATCGGAAAGAAAAAGAAGGAGATTCTGGATGAACAGCGGCAGATTTTTACCGGCGGAGTTGCAAAAAAAGGCTACGGCAGGAAACTGGGCAAGGAGCTCTACGATTTGATCGTTAAGTTTGCTTCCTACGGTTTCAACAAGTCTCATGCTGCTGCATATGCCATGATTGCTTACCAGACAGCTTATTTAAAAGCAAATTATCCGGTAGAATTTATGGCGGCCCTTCTTACCGGAGTTATGTCCAATGCTGCTAAAATTGCTCTGTATATCGCCGATTGCCGGCGTCAGGGGATTGAGATTCTTCCTCCTGATGTTAACGAAAGCGAAACGAATTTTACAGTTGTAGGATCAAAGCGAATTCGTTTTGGACTGGCCGCGGTAAAAAATGTGGGGAAAGGGGCCATAGAAACAATCATTGGAACCCGGATGAAAGAAGGTAGATTTACCGGGTTGGGTGATTTTTGTCGGAAAGTGGATCTTCGGACCTGTAATCGAAAAGTTATTGAAAGCCTGATAAAGTGTGGCGCCTTCGATTCCCTGGGAGGGGCACGTTCCCAGTATTTAAATTATCTGGAACAGGCGCTCCAGTCAGGGCAGTATGCGCAAAAGGAGAAAATGGATGGTCAGATTTCCATGTTTTCTTACCTGGGAGAGGATAAGTTGTCCGGGGAACAGGAGGACGATCTTCCTCCTTTACCGGAATACTTGCCCAGAGAAAAATTAACTTTTGAAAAGGAGCTGACCGGGCTGTATATCTCCGGCCATCCGCTGGATCAGTACCGGCAGATTCTGGAGAACCTTAAAGGGACGATTCCTATCGGTGAACTGGCAGAAGTGAAAGACCGGAGCAGGGTAACTGTGGTCGGGATGATCAGTTCCATGAGGATGATCTATACAAAAAAAGGGCGTCCCATGTCTTTCCTTACCGTTGAAGATTATACCGGAGAAATGGAGATTATCGTTTTCAGCGACCTTTATGAGCGGTATCGGAAAAGCCTGGAGGAGGAGAGGGTGATCATTTCCAAAGGGCGTCTGGATTTAAAGGAAGAAGAGTCGGTAAAAATGCTCTGTGAGGAGATTATCTTTCTGCCGCGAGAACCCAGGCAGCTTGTAGTAACTATCAGTGAAGATGTGTCTTTCCCTGATTTGTTGACACTTAAAAATATTCTATCGAAGTTTCAGGGCGGAACGCCTGTTTATCTTTACTTTAAGCAAAATGAAAGGCTTATTCTGACAGGGCAGGAATGCTGGATAAAAGACCCCGAGACGATGAAAAAGGAAATCGAAGGTCTCCTGGGAAGCGGTTCTGTCAAGATCGAGCAGTTAGAAAGCACCTGATATTTTGGCAGCCATGCTAAATCTGAATGCAACCAGCGAGACTGTATGTATTGCTTCTCAAGTTGGAAAAATAAGCTTATTCGGGCATTTTGACCTTTTACGATATAAATTTCCGGTAAAATTATTGAGAGGAGCATGGTTGTTATTATTTACTAGCAGGGAGGGAATGATATATTGAAAAAAATTGCTGTTTTAACCAGCGGAGGTGACGCTCCAGGCATGAATGCTGCTATCAGAGCCGTTGTGCGCAAAAGCATCTATCATGGTCTGGAGATTTATGGAATTAAACGTGGCTATTCGGGTTTAATTAACCGGGAAATCGAGCTCATGAAACTTGGTTCTGTAGCTGATATTATACACAGGGGCGGGACTATTTTACATACGGCAAGGTGTCCGGAATTTTTAACAAGGGAAGGGCAGGAAAAAGCTTTTGCTTTTTTGCAGGAGCAGAAAATGGATGGTCTTGTTGTTATCGGGGGGGACGGCTCTTTTCGGGGAGCTAAAGTGCTGGAAGAAGCCGGTTTTAATACCATCGGTGTTCCCGGGACGATAGATAACGACATCCCTTATACTGACTACAGCATTGGATTTGATACGGCAGTTAACACAGTTACTGATGCCATTAATAAGGTGCGGGATACCGCCACCTCCCATGAGCGAATTTATGTTATCGAGGTAATGGGTCGTCATACGGGATTTATTGCCTTGCAGGCCGGACTTGCCGGGGGAGCGGAATCCATTATTGTCCCGGAGGCGCCTTTTGATCTCTCCGAGGTTTGCAGCCGATTGATGCGCGGAGCGAAGAGAGGCAAGCTGCACAGTGTTATCCTGGTTGCCGAGGGAGCGGCCAGTGCCATAAGCGTGGGCAAAGAAATTGAAAAAATCCTCCAGGTGGAGGTGCGCGTGACCATTCTTGGTCACCTGCAAAGAGGCGGGACTCCCACAGCCTTTGATCGCGTTCTGGCCAGCCGTTTGAGTGCAAAAGCAGTTGATCTTTTAATGGAGGAGAAGAGCGGCTGTATGGTGGGCCTCTGGAAAGGCGAGATTAAAGCGACTCCTTATGAAGAAGTTTTTGCTCAAAAGAAGACTTTTTCATGGGATGATTACCGAACAGCTTCTATCCTGGCTATTTAGGGGGCTTTGCCTTGCGTAAGACAAAAATTGTTTGCACTATCGGGCCGGCTTCTGAAGAACGGGACACCATTGCTTCTCTTTTAGAACACGGTATGGA
>CAYQQF010000091.1:0-7176 GCA_964419485.1 uncultured Dethiobacter sp. | reverse complement strand
TTTTATGCACCATTATAATTTTCCTCCGTACAGCGTTGGAGAAGCCGGATTTATGCGTGGACCGGGAAGAAGGGAGATCGGCCATGGTGCCCTGGCGGAAAGAGCGATCTCGGCCGTAATCCCCAAAGAAGACGACTTTCCATATACAATTCGTTTAGTATCGGAAGTCCTGGAATCCAACGGGTCGACTTCTATGGGCAGTGTTTGTGCATCTTCACTGTCTTTAATGGATGCCGGTGTTCCCATTAAAACTCCGGTCGCCGGTATTGCCATGGGCTTAATTAAAGAAGGGGAGGATCTTGCCATCCTTTCCGATATCCAGGGAGTTGAAGATTTCCTGGGGGATATGGATTTTAAAGTTGCAGGGACAACAAACGGTATAACTGCGCTGCAGATGGATATTAAAATTAAAGGGTTATCGCGTGATATACTGGAAAAAGCCCTGGAAAAAGCCAGGGAAGGATATTTGTATATTATGGGAAAGATGAATGAAGTCATCAGTGCTCCAAGGCCCAATTTATCCGACTATGCTCCCCGTATCTTTACCATGCAAATCAGTACGGATAAAATCCGGGACGTAATAGGGCCCGGTGGTAAAGTAATTAACCGCATTATCAACGAAACCGGTGTGGATATTAATATCGAGCCGGACGGCAAAATATTTATCGTTGCGCTGGATGCAGATGCGGCACAAAAAGCACGGGAAATTATCGAAACATTAACTGCCGACGTAGAACCCGGCCGAATTTACCTGGGAAGAGTAACCAGAACAGAAAAGTACGGTGCTTTTGCGGAAATACTCCCGGGAAAAGAAGGCCTCATCCATATTTCACACCTGGAGAGGACCAGGGTAAACAGGACTGAGGATGTAGTTAAAGTCGGAGACCAGGTCATGGTTAAAGTGCTCGATATTGACGAAAAAGGGAGAATTAATCTTTCACGAAGGGATGCCCTGCCTCCCGGAAGCGCGCCTGATACAGATGAAAAGACCAAATCCCGGGTTGAAGGTGCAGCTTCCCCCAGGCACAGACATAACAGGTTTACCCGGAAGTGAGCCTATAAAACAAGCCGTTAACAAACAACAGTAACATTTTACTTTGTAAAGGGGAATAACTCCCCTTTAACTGTAATAATAATTAAATATAAATCACAAAGAGAGGTTTTAACAAAATGAAAAAGCCTCTTTTTTTTTAAGCTTAACTGCTGCTGTTATCGGTTTTTTTGCCGTAAGTCTTTCCCTGCCGACAAGAGCGTCGTATCCTCCTGAACCTGTATTCAAGGTGGAAGATACGCAAGGGGCCGTCTATTTTACTTTTAATATTCTCTGGGAAGAAGAACCAATTGAAGATATTTTACAAATCCTCGAAACAAACGAGATTAAAGCTATTTTTTTTACTACCGGCGAATGGATTAAAAGATATCCGGAGAAAGCCCTTAAGATTATTCTGTCAGGCCATTATCTCGGCAATCATTCGTACTCACACCGCAAACTGTTGTTCCTTGCAGAGGATGAAGTCATGGCTGAAATTCAAGGTTTTAATCAAGTCTGCTTGGAACAGTTGAATTACCAGCCTTCATTTTTTCGACCGCCATATGGAGAATATAATGCCAGGATAGTCAGCCTTGCCCTGGAAAATGGCTGTATTACTCTTCTGTGGAGTATTAATACCTTAATGCTTTCAAATTTTGAAGGAGAGCTGATCATCTCACGCCTGGAAGAACACCTGCATAACGGGGCAGTTATTCTTTTCCATACTTCCTCCCCGCATATTGAGGAAACTCTTCCGGATATGATCCGTTTTTTAAAATGGAAAGGATACATGATCGGTTCCCCGGAGGACATTTTAAGGTAAAGGGGAAGGTGAAGAGGTGTTTGTCATTTCTTTTGGCTCAAAGAAAAGGGCTAAAACATTTCTTATATTTCTGCTTGTTCTGCTCCTGCCGGGCGGTCTTTTCATCTGGAAAAGCTTACCTTACCGGTTTTTTAACCGGGTCGAGCCGGGTGTCGTCTTTATGGGAGAAGAATTGGGAGGCAGCACCAGGAAACAAATTGAAGAAATGTTTGCGGCTAAACTTGTGGAATGGCGTACCAATCCTGCTGATGCGGTTTATAGCTCTCTGGAAAATAACATTATTCCGGAAATCTGGGGCTATACAATAAGTGCAGCGGAAACGATCAATAAAATAATGTCTGCCGGGCCCGGAGAAACGGTTGAGCCCTTCTATGAGCCCGTTGTTCCGCAAATTACTCTTGCCGACTATCCTTCGGCAGTGATCCGGAAAGGGAACGCTGCCAAAAAGCAAATTGCTTTGATGATTAATGTGGCATGGGGCTCGGAATATATTGGGCCCATGCTTGATATACTTGATGCCGGGGATGCGGCCGGTACTTTTTTTGTCGTGGGAGACTGGGCGCAAAAAAATATCGAAATCATGGAAGAAATTTTTAGCAGAGGGCATCTTCTGGCTAATCACGGACATACAGACAGCCTGGTCTATACAGAGCTAACGGCGGCAGAAATACAAAACGGACTGGATGAAGTTAATCGCCTAATTTTTAACGTGACCGGAGAATATCCGCACTACTTTACTCCACACAAAGGTGAGTATAACCGGCTGGTGCTGGAAACAGTCTCCAGGCAGGGGATGAGAACGGTTTTGTGGACACTGGATACTGTAGATTGGATGAATCCCGGTGTGGAGAAAATGCATGAAAGGGTTACGGAGAAGATCCATGCAGGAGCCATCGTGCTCATGCATCCGACTGGCGATACTGTTCTTTTTTTAAAGGAAGCAATTCCTGTTATAAGAAATAAAGGGTTTGAGATCGTTACCATGCAGGAACTTCTCAGCCCCCAATATCCTCCGTTTTTTTTATCGGAAAATTAGAAGATGAAAAAAATTACGATCCTGACCATTAAAGGAACGACTCTTCTTTTGTTGGCCTTACTTTTTGTTTCAGGCTGCCTTACAGTAAATATTCGAGAAAGCTATAAGAGGATAAAATACGGTGTTCCTGCAGGCGTTTTCCTGGCAGATATTCCTGTGGAAAGGAAGCTTGAAGAAGAAGTACTTTTGATTGTCCAGGCGTTAAATCGTGATGTTATGATCAGACCCCGCAATGCATATCTGGATTCTTTTTCCGGAGAAGTGCTGCCGGAAAAATACGGGAAGAAAATAGATATACAGGCAACCGTAGACCTGGTTATGAACTCAAAACCACATACAGTGCATGAACCTGTTTTAATTACTCTTGATCCCGAGATAACAGCGGATATCCTGCGTAAAATCCGTCATAGAAGAGGTTCTTATGCTACCGGTTTCGGAGGTGGAGGAAGGGGCCAAAACATCAGACTTGCAGCACAGTCGCTTCATAATTACCTGCTTGCACCGGGAGAAACCTTTTCATTTAACGAGGCAACCGGGCCGCGAGTAGCTGAAAGAGGCTATAAACTGGCTCCTATTATTGTAGGCGGGACGGTAATTCCCGGGTATGGGGGAGGAGTGTGCCAGGTTTCCACAACTCTCTATAATGCCGTCTTGAACTCGGAGCTCCAGGTTGTGCAGAGGTTTCCCCACAGCCGTCCGGTTGGTTATGTCCCCGCTGGAAAAGATGCCACTGTCTCCAATTACCTTGATTTTAAATTCAGGAATAATACCGACTGCGTTATTCTGATTAAAACATCCTCGTACGGATACCGCCTTGTTGTCGAAATATGGGACTAAGTGCTTATTACCCTGTTGACAAGGAACAGAAGTAAACTTATACTTGGCGTAACAAAATATTAACGAAAGGTAACAATTTAACAGGGTGGTGGCGTCATGTCAAAAGAAGTACAGATACTGATTAAGAAGCTTGACCATGCCGTAGATCTTCCTCTGCCGCAATTTATGAGCGAGGAGGCCTCGGGGATGGATATCTTTGCTGCGGTGGAGAAAGAGATAACAATTAAACCGGGCGAGTTCGTTCTTGTCCCCACAGGAATTATCATGGCTATCCCTTCAGGTTTTGAAGCCCAGGTGCGTCCCAGGAGCGGACTTGCTTTTAAACACGGGATTACGATTTTAAATTCACCCGGGACTATCGATGCCGACTACCGGGGTGAGATTAAAGTCCTTATAATTAATTTTGGTCCGAAGGAATATCAAATAACCAGGGGAGAAAGAATTGCACAGCTTGTTATTCATTCTCTGCCTGCGGTTAAGTTGATTCAGGTGGAAAAGCTGCCTTCCTCTTCTCGTGGTGACGGGGGGTTCGGACATACAGGCTCTTTTTAATTAATTTCTTCTCAAAAACGGAAGTTGCTTTTACCGTTGCTGCATATAAGAAAGGGAGTAGGAAATAATACCTTTGTAGTAAAATTTAACGAAGGAGGCAGCAGCTATGGTAAAAGCAGTTGTCGGCGTTTTTCGCAATGAAGAAAGAGCTAAAGAAGCGATTATGGAACTTAAACGCCAGGGGTTTGACGAAAGAGAAATATCTCTTATTGCCAGGGAGAATAAAGGCAGAGGGGGAGAAGAAGGAGCCGGCGCGGGTGAAAATGAAGGTTTCACCATGAGTGAACAAAATGTCGGTGACGGGGCATTAACAGGCGGCGCAATCGGGGGTATTGCCGGTCTGCTGGCCGGGGCGGGAGCCCTGTTAATACCCGGTGTCGGCCCGATAATCGCGGCAGGTCCTCTGGCTGCCTTTTTAACTGGCATTGTCGGCGGAGGCCTTGTTGGAGGCCTGGTCGACTTTGGCATCCCGGAAGAAAGAGGCCGTCATTATGAAGAAAGAGTAAAAAGAGGCGATATTCTTGTTACCCTCAAAGCAGAAGAAGATGAAACATCCAAAATAGCATCGGTTTTAAAACGTTTTGGGGCTGAGGATGTCGAATCATATTAGGAACAATTTTTTTATACGGCGCCTAAAGAGGCGCTTTTTTTTTATCATGCAGGATTTTTTGCCGGAGATCTCTCACACCAATAGCATTTTTTTTCATAACATAAGATAAGACGTAAATAAAGATTTACCAGGCTGTAATGAAAAACGGTTAATTATTTTGAAATATTCTGAAATTAATCCAGGTACATAATAATGGCATTAACTTTTTATATTAAGGTTGTTTCAGAGAAGGGGTGGAATTAAATGGATGCTTTCTTGCGAGATATGAATATTTTAATTATCGGCGGGGATAAAAGAGAAGCAGAATTATTTTTCCACCTGAAAAAAACAGGCGCAAAGGTGTTAATGTTTGGGTTTGAAAAGTACGAATATCTAAACGAAATTGTTGTTGCCGATAACCTGGTGGAATCAATACTTACCTCACAAGTTGTCATAACTCCCCTTGCCGGGATTGAAGCGGATGGAGACATTTACGCGCCATATTCTTCAGGCAAGCTTTCCTTAAATAATTTAACATTATTCCGGGCGTTTAATCCGGGGACACTTTTTCTTGCCGGACATCTTCATCCTTCATTAAAAGAAATTTTCACACGCCATGAAGTTATTATCTGTGAAACAAGCAAGCTGGATGAAATTTCCATATTAAATGCCGTTCCCACTGCTGAGGGAGCTATCCAGGCAGCGATGGAAAAAACGGATATAACCATACACAAAAGCCAAAGTCTTGTTCTTGGTTTTGGCAGGTGCGGTAAAATACTGGCTTTAACATTAAAGGCTCTGGGAGCTAACGTAAGTGTTGCAGCGAGAAGGCCGGAAGTCCTGGCCTTGATTGAGGCCATGAATTTTCATCCTGTGCCGATTGGACAGCTTGCCGATAAAATTTCCCCAGCTGATATTATTTTTAATACAATTCCTGCTCTGGTTGTGGATGCCGAAGTTCTTTACAGAATTAAAAGTTCGACAATAATAATCGATATATCTTCATTTCCTTACGGGGTGGATTTTGCTGTTGCAGAGAGGCTAAATATCAAGGCAATTATTCTTCCCGGACTGCCGGGTAAAGTTGCGCCAAAAACTGCAGGGAAAATACTTTCTCAGGTTTATCCGCAACTAATAAAAGAATACTTAATAGGGAGGAGGAAATAAAGTTGAGTTTAAAGGGAATGAAAATCGGCCTGGCTTTAACTGGTTCTCACTGCACAATTGATCAGATTTTCCCGCAGATAAACAGGCTTATTGCGGCAGGTGCCGCCATTACTCCCATTATATCCCCTGCTGTTGATGAAAATGATACTCGTTTTGGAGATGCCCGGGTCATCAAAACCAGATTACTGGAGAGCACCGGTAGAACTATTATTAAAAACATTGTTGATGCTGAACCGATTGGGCCCCAAAAACTGTTTGATCTGATTATTGTCGCACCCTGTACAGGAAATACGCTGGCCAAACTGGCCAACGGGATTACTGATACCGCTGTTTTAATGGCAGTTAAATCGCACCTTAGAAACGGAAGGCCGGCGCTTCTTGCCATAGCGACAAATGATGGGCTGGGCTTGAATGCAAAAAATATCGGCGTTTTACTGGCTGCAAAAAATATTTTTCTAGTTCCTTTTGGCCAGGATGATCCAGCAGGTAAACCAACTTCCCTGATATCCAGAATGGATCTGCTGCTCCCCGCGGCAGAAAGCGCTTTGCGGGGAGAACAACTGCAGCCCCTGCTGGTTTCCCATGAATTGTAAAAAAATATGCCGGTTTTCAGACAGTTTAAAATTTATTTTGTTAAAGTTGATCGTTTGTTTGATAAAAACAATAAGCTTTGCTATAATAATTACATTATCCTGACAGGGAGGTTAATGTTGTGTATCCGTTTTTTGGCTCTTTGATTACTGCAATGATAACGCCTTTTAATTCTCATCTCGAGATAGATTATCAAAAGGTTGAGGAACTGGTAGAGGTTCTGCTGCAAAAAGGCTCCGATGGTCTGGTAGTTGCCGGGACAACCGGAGAGTCTCCTGCTCTGTCCGAAGAGGAGAAGTTAAAGCTGTTTAAGTTTGTCGTCGATGCTGTTGGAGGAAAGGCCAGGGTCCTGGCCGGGACGGGAGGAAACGATACTCAAGCCGCGGTTGCTCTCTCTAAAAAAGCAGAAGAAACGGGTATTGACGGGTTCATGCTTGTTACCCCATACTATAACAAACCTCCCCAGGAAGGGTTATACCGTCATTTTACACATATTGCCGGATCAGTAACACTTCCCATTATGCTTTATAATGTCCCCGGCAGAACCGGTG
>CAYQQF010000090.1:0-7264 GCA_964419485.1 uncultured Dethiobacter sp. | reverse complement strand
AATTTTGGAGCTTCATCAAGAGCTTTTCTAATACGCTCCAGCATCAGGCGTGCCGTCTCCCTGGAGGTTTGAGGGAGAAGAATAGCAAATTCATCACCGCCCCACCGGCAGATAATATCCTCATCCCGGCAGGAAATTTTTAAAAGCGCGGCAATACTGGTTAAAAGCTGATCCCCACTTTTATGACCGAAAGCATCATTAACCAGTTTAAGACCGTTGACATCCCCGATAATAATGCTTAGGGGCATTTGTCTTTCCGTATCCAGACGTTTTAATTCCTCTTCAAAAAAAGCACGGTTGTACAGACCGGTCAACTTATCGTGGAAGCTTAAGTATTTGATCTTTTCCTCCGCTTTTTTCCGTTCGGTAACATCCTCATAAATGATCAGATATTTTGCTTCTGCCTTGACAACGCGAAACAAAATATCTCTCACAGAGCCATCTTTACAGGTAACTTTAAGCACCGCAGGGCTGGACTCACATCCCTCAATCTTATTAACAATATAAAACCAGTAGGCAATTACTTCCCGCCGGTATTCCGGATCGGGAAATGCAAGTAAAAACCAGGACTTGCCGTCTGGTACATCTTCTAACGAGTAACCAAAGACTTCCATATATTTTGGGTTGATATATTCGTACCGTCCGCTTAGATCAAGAATTGCCAGAGGGAAAGGTGAAAATTCTGCCATATAACGAAACCTTTCTTCGCTTTCAGAGAGTGCCTTTTCCATTTCCGTTCTTTCGGTTACATCTCTTATCAATCCCCGGAACCCGGTACACGTAACATTATTATTAAAGATTGGAGAAATAGATAGTTCGACAAAAAGCATTTCACCGCTTTTTGTTCTCAACAAGCAAGTAAAGCCTTTTTCCGGAATACCGGATCTGAAAACCTGCTTAAACTTCTTTTTGACATCCCTGCCCGGCTTATGCAGCAGCTTATAGTTCTTACCCAGGAGTTCATCCTCAGAGTAACCGGATATCCGGCAAAAAGAATCATTGAGAAAAGTAAGATTACCTCTGAGGTCCGATTCGTAATATCCTTCCTCTATGGAAAAAAGAATTTGCCGGTATTTTTCTTCCGAAAGACGCAGGGCTTCCTCAGCTTGCTTGCGCTCTGTTATATCATTCCCGACACAAATAATCTCGACCAGCTTTTCGTTTTCATCGTAGCGGTTGTTTGAGTTCCATAATATTGTACGTTTTTCTCCGCTGCGAGTTGTAAGAACCATTTCATAATCCCGCACATTTCCTTTTTCCAGAAGAGAAAAAAATTCTTGCACCTCTTTGTACTCTTCGCCCGGATAAAGCATTTTCCACCAGTTTTTGCCTATCAGTTCCTTAGCACGGTAACCGCTGACATTTTCACAAGAACGATTAACAAAGACAGCCTTTCCTCCCGGTTCCAGACAACAAACAAGTAAAGGGCTTTCCTGTAAAATAATGTTTAAATAATCTTTCTTTTTGGATAGAGATTTTTCTATTTTGAGGCTCTTGGACAGATTCCGGACAAAAAACAATTCGGCGGCTTGTCCCCGGTACACAATCGGGCTTGAATTGACTTCAATGGGAATATAACGGCCGTTTTTCTGTTTCCACATAGTTTTAAAAACATAAGAATATCTTTTTCCCTCCAGGCACTGACGGTGCTGCTCAAGAATTTTCGAAGCTTCATACCGGTGCAAATAATAAGTAAAATCAGCCTCAAGCAATTCTGCTTCTAAATAACCCGACATACGGCAAAAAGCTTTATTAATATATTTAATGCGGCAATTTTGAATAATAATAACCCCATCGCCGGTGCGTTCTCCCATTATCCGGTATTTTTTCTCGCTTTCTCTGAAAGCTTGCTCGACATCCAGGGTCTTGCTTATAGATTCATAATGATCCTTCATTGCTTTCTTCCCTTACCAGCAACCGGACAATTTCTGTATGCATATTTCTTACTGCATAATCCAGAGAAGTCCTGCCAAATTTATTTTTGACGCCGCAATCAGCGCCGGCCTGTAAAAGCATTTCAACAATTTCAATATGACCTTTGGATGAAGCGAGGTGCAGCGGTGTCCATCCAAACCTGTTTTTAGTATTAACTTCCATACCGGTCTCCAGCAACAACTCTACAATTTCCACATCTCCTCTGGATGAGGCTGTGTGCAGTGACGTTTTGCCGAATATATCTGCAGAGTCAGCACATTTTCCCTGTCCAGAAGGAAAAAGAAATATAACAAAAATCAACAAAAATACCCAAAGTGTATACTTGCAGTACATTTAAGAAAAGACCTCCTGGTTACCTATTTATGCCAGTTAATTATACCCGTTGGACAGTTTCCTATCAAGAGCAAATTTAGAATTTTTATAAATATTTTTGTTATTATTCTTTTCGACCATCTAGAAGAATATGGGGAAAGACCCCACAAATGGGGTCTTTCCAATTCTTGCGAACTTGTTAAAAACGCTTAATTTTTTACTAGTTCGTACACCCATGATAAACTATAGTCATTTATGGTTATTCGCCAATTACTTTCACCAGCACCCTTTTTTTCCGACGGCCGTCAAATTCTCCGTAAAAAATCTGTTCCCAGGGGCCAAAGTCGAGTCTTCCCTCTGTTACGGCAACAACGACCTCTCTGCCCATAACCTGTCTTTTTAAATGTGCATCCGCATTGTCTTCAAATCTGTTATGGGCATATTGAGAAATTGGTTCATGGGGTGCAAGTTTCTCCAACCAGATTTTAAAATCTCTGTGCAGACCGCTCTCATCATCATTAATAAATACACTTGCAGTAATATGCATAGCATTGACGAGGCAAAGCCCTTCCTTAATTCCGCTTTTATCCACAATTTCCTGAACCCGGGAAGAAATATTGATAAACTCAACCCTGGTTGCAGTTTCAAAATAGAGGTATTCACGCAGAGATTTCAAAAGATAAACGCCTCCCTTAAAAGCTCTAAATTTTCTCGTTTTCACTTTATAACTTTCATTGAAAAGTGTCAAATAAATCGTCACATCTGAGCAGCTGTTCGTTCCCCTCCCAAGAACCAGATCAGGCTAAAACCGGCGAAAAAAAGCAGGACTTCGATAAGCCCCCATTCTGTTGGAAAAAGAGCCCGGGATGAACCGGCGATAAGACCGGCAAATAAAAAGGCAAAAAAGGCCTGAAACCGAAAATATATTTTCTCAAGAATCCTGGCGCATAAAATAATACCCAGTAAAGATCCCGCCCCAAAAAGCAGCAATTCTCCTATCAGAAATTCTTTCAGGTAAAAGAGCACATCATCATAAATACCCATCATAATAAGAACAGCACTCCCGGGGACACCGGGAATCAGCATAGTGGCACTTGCAAGGGCACCGGAAATAATCAGTACCGGCCAGAGGATTTCACTTTTACCCATAACAAATAAGGGTTCCCTCACCATTAAAAGGCCCATTACAAGACCCGTAAGCAAGGTCAGAACCCGTACAGGGCTCGAGGCAGGACGGTTCCTGAAAACTGCCCTGATCGAAGCAAGCAAAATTCCTAAAAAAAAAGCTGCCGTAGAATTACGGTACAATACAAAGAGCTGCGCAAACACCTGGCCGCCTATAAATATTCCGGCCGCAACTCCCAGGGCTATAATTCCATAAGGCTTCAAATTAAAGCGGGAAATATCTTGTATACTTTTTTCGTATATTCCCAGAATAACAATAACCGTCCCCCCACTCATTCCGGGCAGGACAATGGAAAGACCGAGAAACAGCCCCTGCAGTAGTGATTTCAATTTATTTCTCTTATTCCTCTTCCAAGATATTTTGTATGATGCCGGCGCTTAATACCGCGCCGGCATCACAGTTAGCCAGGTTCATGATGAAGAACAACGGGCACAAAGACCCCGAATATAAATCTCCTGCTCTTCGAATACATACCCGGGTTTCAGCGGATAAAAATGTATATTTTTTAACCCGGTGAGGCACTCCACCTTGCCGCAGGAGCGGCAAATAAAATGTGGATGACAATGGCTGCTGCTGCCGCAGCTGCAAATAGCAAAACGCCTGCTTCTGCCGCCTGCTTCGACTTTATGAATAATCCCGGCTTTCAAAAACGCATCTAAAGAACGGTAAATACTTACATAGTTAAAATTTACACCTAGCTTAGCTGATATCTCCTGCCGTGTAAGAGGATTTTGCGCTTCAAGAAGCAGTTTAATAAGGGCTATTCTACCTGATGTCTTTTTAAAACCAAACCCGGATAAAATATCGCGAGCCGTTTCCTCTATTTGCTTTACCATTTACACCACCCTTTGCCATATCGGTTTCTCTGGAATAGTCTCAATCTTTTTATAACGTATCAGGAACAAATCACCGCGTCAAGAATAGAATTCACTTTTTTACAAAAAAAGAACAGAAAAAAATAATGGCTGCACAGGCAACAATAGCTGCACCGGAGGGCAGGTTATAGTAATAGGATATGCTCAACCCAAGCAGGCCGCTTGCGATACCCACAATTGCAGAAATAAGAATTACAAAACGGTAATTTCTGCTAAGCCTGCACCCTGTTGCAGCAGGAATAACAAGCAGGGCTGCAGAGAGAACCACTCCAACCACGACGACTGAAACGACCACTGTTAAAGATAATGCAACCAAAAGTCCGAGATAAAGGCCGGTACAGGGCAGACCATTGGCTCTGGCCAGCTCTTCATCAAAAGATATAGTTAAAAGTTCTTTTAAAAAAACAAAAATAAAAAGAAAGACCAGGAGCATTACTCCTCCCAGAAACCATAAATCCTGAGCAGATACCGCCAGCACATTCCCGAACAACAGGCTGAACAGTTCCGGGAAGTATCCGTCCTTTAAACTAATCAGCAAAATACCGAGAGCCATACCGGTAGCGAAAAAAATACCGATCACCGTATCCTCCTGGATATTCCCATATCGACTGATATATCCTATTAATAGCGCCAGCAAAACGGCAAATATTCCACCCGTATAAAGCGGATTCACTCCAATCAATACACCAATAGCCATTCCCCCCAGAATTGCATGTGAAATTCCCGCCCCCAGAAAAGAAAGCCTGTTTATGACAACAAAAAATGAGAGTACGGAACAGAGCAGTCCGACCATAATTACAGCCAGGAATGCTCTCTGCATAAAACCGTACTGTAAAAGCTCCGCCAACTTAAAACCTCCCCTTGCCAAATAAAAAATCTACTTCACAACGGTATGCTTCTTCCAGCTTGTTGCTTTGAAGAACCTCCCCGGGTGCTCCGTGAGCGTGCATAGTCCGGTTAATACAAATTAACTGGTCGGCAAAACGGGAGATCATCATCAGGTCATGAGAAACCATTACAACCGTTATTCCGTAACCGGATTGTAATTCTTTCAACAAAGAAAAAAAATTATTCTGTGTTGGCAGGTCCAATCCGGCATTGGGTTCATCCAGAAACAGAAGCCGGGGTTCCTTAACCAGGGCCCTGGCTAAAAAAATACGCTGCTGCTGTCCGCTCGATAATTCAGCAAAAGGTTTATGTTCCAGAGACAGCATACCGACTTTTTCCAGGCTGCGCCGCGCCTTGTCCCGCTGTCTCCCGATATAAGGTCTTCCCAGTGAGCTTGCAGTAAAAGCACCCATTGTTACGACATCAAGGCAGGAAAGGGGAAAATCACGTTCAAAAGTAATCCTTTGCGGCATGTACCCGATCAGATCACGCTTTTTCCCCATTTTATCAGGGCTTGATCCCAAGATTTTTACCCAACCTGAAGTTGGTTTTAACAACCCTAACAAAATTTTCATCAATGTTGTTTTTCCCGCACCGTTAGGACCAATAATTCCGACCATTTCTCCAGATTTAATATAAAGAGTGACATCCTCAAGCACCAGGTTGTTACCAAACTTGATAAAAATATTTTTTGTTTTCACAGCAGGGTTTCCGCTCATAGTCAACCTCCAGCGCGCTTGAGACAAATGCAATTTAATTGCATTTAGTGTTGCAAATATCTTATTAAAAAAACTCCTTATTGTCAATAAAAGGGAGCGAAAGGTGTAGAGAGCAAAAGGGGAATGCGATTTGAGAAACAGTATAATTTACGTAGATTTTTTTCCGTAGACTAGCAGGAGTAATATTTTAAGTAATCACCGGGAAGGATTCCATCTTTTAAAATTTTAAGATAGCGATTTTTTGCTTTGTCAAAACGATTAAAAATTATTTTGGCCGTAAAGGGATCATGATAAACTTTCCAGTAACCCAGGGACTTAAAATTCTTTCCTTTGTTGGTGATAAAACCAATCACGTCCTCTACGGGAATACCCAAAAAAGCGCCAATCTCATGGGGACATTCCTTCAAATTAAAGCGCTTTTTTAAATGAATAAGGCAGTCACTGAGTGTCATATTCCCGGAATAACCATAGCCGTGCAACAAATGCAAAGTTTTATCCTGCCTCAAGGTCTGAAATAAAAGCTGCGGATTATAGAAAAACACACAAATCCTCGGCATCCCCGTTTTCATTTCCAGATATGTTAATCTCCCGGATAAAGGAAATTCAGTTTTGTATTTTTTCCAGAGGTCCAGCAAATTGCGACGGCTATTATAAAATGACAGGATCGCTGCCGGTTTTTGTTTTTCCAGGACAGGAGCCAGGTGATACCCTATAATGCAATAGAGATACTCTTTCCCCCTGAAACGATCTCTTTGCTCCATAAAGGTATGCACCGCTTTTTTTTCTTTTTTTTTCTCACAGTTGTCAGGTTCTTTCATATTAATAGTGTTTGTCATCCTGTGAGTAAAATATTCGCTTCTCCAAAGTGCTTGGAGATGATTACAAAAACAGAATACTCCCGGCGTTAATGCAAATAATAACTTAAAAAAGACCTGCCCTGGCAGACACAAAACTGGAGGGAAATTAATTGACGCAACAGCTGAATGTCGGCATTATCGGTACGGGAATGGCTTTTGAAAAATTGCACTATCCCGCTTACAAAGAACTCGAGGATTGTTTTAGAATCGTCGCTCTCTGTGACACAGATCTTGAAAAAGCCTACTACTGGGCAAAACTCCTGAAGCTGGGATCGGAAAATATTTATGAAAATTTCCGTGAAATGGTCGAGCGAGAGGATATCGACCTTTTTGATATCATGGTGCCCATACCTCTCAACTATATTGTGACAGACGAAGTCGCCCGCAAAGTAGCCGGAACAGGAAAAGGCATCATCTGTGAAAAACCTGCAGCCGGTAATCTCGAGGATGCACAGGCACACAGAAAGCTGCCCGAAAAGTACGACGTGCCTA
>CAYQQF010000089.1:0-7336 GCA_964419485.1 uncultured Dethiobacter sp. | reverse complement strand
CTCGAATAACGCAACATCCCATTATTGCTATAATTTCATCTTGACTGAACCGTCGATTGTTAGCCAAATCGGAATCCTAACTACTTATCCAAAGTATGGATAATGCGACGGTGCAATACTAGCCTTAATATATTAAGCTTAACTAAGGCTTCGATTTATAACCGTCAACGAAACTATAGATGATAAGCAACAAAAAACCATAATTAAAGATTATCCCCCCAATTATTCTTAATTCAATAAAATGCTGATATGATCTATCGAGTATGTGGGGGGTAAAAAACATAATCAGGCCAATAACAAAAATATCAAACAATCGATCCTTCTGATTAGGGAATTTTAATGCTTGTCTAATAATAGTGAAGTATAAAACTGTTACAGCTAATACCACTTCGACAGCAGTTACTAACAAGATACCACCCTCTTTGCCTGTGTCTTAATTATTTATATAAATTTGCAGTGCATCTTTACTTTCCTCAATAATTTGAACCATCTGACTTATGGTATCCGTTTGTTTTTCTATAGAAATATAATAATCAGTTTTCTCAATTTGGTGATCCCTGAACGGGCCTACTGTTTTAGGATTTTCATGATCCTGTATTAAATTAGAAGAATTAATTTGTATGACCTTGCTTTTCCCTAGAGCAATTATAGCGATAATCCCCTTTCAGGAGCAAGGAGTTAATGCAACTTCCACGGATAGACAATATCTGCCAATCGTATGGATAATGCACACTTATTTTGAGGCGCATAATTTAGATTATGTGTATTTTTACTTTACATCTTCACTGCTTCTTTTTATACTTTTTGATTATATACGTGGTTCCGAGAATAATTGCTATAATAAGCAAAATATAATCGAGATATTTAGGAAACTGGAAAAATTGAATAATGCCGATAATAATTAATGTGACTAGAAATCCAACATAAAAAATCTTATAACTAAAACTCATACATGTAGCCTCCTAGTTTTTTCACATTATCGGTCAACTGCGTCTGTTTCATAAGATGTTCACTACCCTGCTGAATAATTTGATGATCCTCTAAAAACTTCTCTGATATGCCAGTCTAGATAATATTCGCTTGGTTTGTATTGCAGCCGTTCCGGTATGCGAATGGATTTGCCATGAAACCTGGCAAGCCACTCTTCGAATCCTTCCCCGCCGTGTGCCATGTCGGAAATCTTGACCTTAAGGTTTTGATCAATGCTGAAAGCCCCCCGATCAAAAAGCTTGTGGTGCATAATGCAAAGCAGCAGGCCATTATCCTCCTGGTCTGGTCCGCCTGCCTGGTGCCATTTGATATGTGCGGCTTCCAATCCTACCGGCACCCTTCCAAGCCAGACATTAAAGCCGCATATGGCACACCTGAAAGAATACGCAACAAGAATACGTTCCCGAAACTCACTGTCACGAGAACGAGAACGGGAGGGACATATACCCCCAACATCAATTTCTGCCGCCTCCAGATCAAAACCTGCCGCCTGGAGTATTTCCGAATGCAATGAACGGGGAAAACTTTCATTTAACACATTCAAGGCAATTGTCCTGATTAGTCCGGGGTTGTCCATTAAAACAGTGTATATGCCCTCACTAAACCCCCCGGATACTTTATTGTCCAGCAAAAAACGGTCCGACGGGCTGCCCACGATGCTAAACGTTCCCGGCAACGAGAAATCCCAAATACCGTCGTTTGCAAGATGATAAAAAGGATATGCCGGCGACGAGCGCCGGGGAGGACCAAAATCGTCCAACAGCCGCTGCAGCGGTTCCGCCACTTCAGAGTAGGAAACCATCCGGGACTCCTTCCGCTGCACGCGCCCAAGCATAAACAAAATTAGCAGCGGTTTATGCGGCGCCCGCCGATCCCCCCGTTTCCAAACCCTGATACCGGCAAATCGTTTAATAAATTCTTGCCCAGATAACAACAAATCATCCCCACTTACCATTTTCATACTTCCAGAGTCTTATTTTATTTAGGCTAATCGTTACCTTTTAAAAGAAAAAGGTGTTTTTCATTATTCATGTGCATATTTTGCCTTTCATTGCTGATAAAGTATACGGCAAAAAAAAATCATCTAAATTAGTGGAGAAATAGTGTAGTAAAAGCCGAACGACTGAAATAATTACCTTAACAAAATATTTTTCGGATACTGACTTCCCGTCAACTATGACTTTACCATAATATTTAGCCTCTTTTCCCCGGCGTACTATAATAATCGGTTAGCCTTCTTCATAAAATATTGTCTTTCGGAACAAAAATAATATAACTAGTGCAATAGCAAAAAGCATAGATATCAACATGTAACGATACTTGTAGATAAAAGTGAAAATTTCTTTATCACTTAACCTGTCGGATATGACTTGTAACGGAATAAACACTGTAAAGATGCCTAAAAATTTATAATCTTGGTCACCAGGTAGTTCAATAGTGAATAGGCTAAAAAATTTAAAATCCTGATGATAAGTAATGCTTTGAGCTCCATAGCTAACAATGGAATTAAGCAGCCAGTTAAAAGAACCGTCATTATCGTTAATATTTAACTCTTTATTAATGTGCTATTTTAGAAAGCGCTCGAAATCATCAGCCGCTGGATTAGTAGCAAATGCAACAATCAATAGTATTACGAAAAAGACTATTAATGTTTTTAACAAGGGATTCATCTGATCTGTATGTCTCCTTAAAAATACATTCAAGTTTTCAGCTATCTTTAAATAGCATCGTTCTGAAGAATTCGAGACCTTTTTTCCAATTCCTGCTTAATTTCGAAACAACTGATGTGCTATAATCATTCTACAGAGACTTAAAGCTTTCCCAATTAAAGGAAAGTACTTACTTGATCGAAAACCGCGTCATGAGCAGATGGAATCCTTGTAAATGTCGTGACTTCAGCCGCGGTATAGACTTGATAGTTGAAAGGAGAGCGTCTTTGAAGATTATTGTGGATGCGGATGCCTGCCCCAAGATGGTTTTACAGATCTGCCTGGAAAAAGGGCATCAATATGACCTGCCCGTCTGGACGGTGGCTAATTTTAACCACAACATCGAATCGGAGCATCATGTTATCGTGGGCAATGAATCCCAGGAAGCCGACATGAAATTATTAAACCTGACGCAAAAAAATGATATTGTTGTCACCCAGGACTGGGGCCTTGCCGCCATGGTTTTGGGAAAACAGGCAAAATGTTTAAGCCCTGATGGAAGGGAATTTCAGCCGGACAATATTGATTTTTTGCTGGAAGAACGGGAGTTAAAAGCCAAATACCGGCGCAGTGGGGGAAGAACCAGGGGACCGAAAAAGCGCACCGGGGAAAATGACCGCCGTTTTGAAGCGGGGCTGGAAAGAATTATTAGAAAAATTATGAAACAAAGTCTCTGTGCGGGGCCACCTAATCCGCCTACCGAAGAAAGTAATTAATTTTTAACTATACTGTTAACTCTCTAACCTGGTGATTCTATTTTCATTGCATCAAGCAAGCTATTCAGCTTATCAATAGAATTCCTATCTTTGTGTAATATCTCACCCGCTAAATCCCTGGATTTATTATCAAGATTACCCCTCAATACCTTTTCGGCCATATTTACTCCCCTGGTTTCACCTTCCAGTGCTTTTTTAATAATTTCATCAGCATCAGCCTTTAAACCCAAGTCCATGCTGACTTTCATATCAGCCATCGTACCCTTCATCCCAAGGTTTTCATGTGGTCGTCCACCTATATTCTGAATATAATTAGCTAATATATTGATATTCTGCCGATGCTGCTTTTGAATTTCTTGAAAAGTTTTCTTCACATTATCATCTTCGACCTTAGAGATAAAAATATTAAAGCTCTCAACTGCCATGTACTCTCCCTGCAAAAGCTGATTAAGAGATCTTATTGATTCTTCATTTTCTGCCACCTTTTTTAGCCTCCTTCAATGATGGATTCTTTCTTGCATAGTTTATCTTTCCACCTATCCGGAGACAAATACAACACTTTTTTTTACATTTTCTCCGGCGGGTCATATTCCACACCGAATTTTTCCACGGTCACACGCCTGATACGCTGATCCTCAAGAGGTTTATCTTCCGAGTCCCGGGGCACTTCTGCGATCCTGTCCACCGCATCCATCCCTTCAAGGACAGTGCCGAAGGCGGCGTACTCATTGTCTAGATGGGGATTTTCAGCCACAGTGATGAAAAACTGGGAGCCCGCTGAATCGAACGTTTGGGAGCGGGCCATTGAGATTACACCCCGTTTATGGAGAATCTCGTTGTTGTGACCGTTCGCGGCAAATTCTCCTTTAATATAATAACCGGGGCCGCCGCGGCCTGTCCCTTCAGGGCATCCGCCCTGGATCATAAAATCGGAGATCACGCGGTGGAAGATAAGCCCATCATAGAACCCTTTCTCCGCCAGGGAAATAAAATTCCTCACTGTATTGGGGGCATTTACCGGGTCCAATTCCACTTTGATCAGCTCCCCGCTTTCCATCTCAATTGTCACGACCGGCTTTTGGGTATGGGCAAACTGTTCTTCCAAAGATTCGCCCTCCGTACTATTTATCTTGCTGCCTCCTCCCCAAAGCAGCATAACTGCCGCGGCCAGAACCACAACGGCCAGCACTGCAATGACGACCGGGTTAACCCTGGAGCTGCTGCGCTGTTTACCGGTTGGCACCTTTTTCTTGCGTCTCTTTTTCTTGCCCATCCTTCTCCCTCCCCAAAATGTGTTCCTTCAGGTGCCGGAAAAATTCTTCACTAAATCTTTAATGTATTCGTGCTCAAAGTACAAGACCTTCAGGACACCGCTTTCTGTCTCTTCCACAGATTTAACAAAAACAAGCATTAAGTCTCTTTCCTGTCTGGTCATTACCGGGAAGCCAAAAAAATTATTAGTATATTTTAAAGGGCCTTTTTCTTTTGCGTATTCTTCTGTAAAAAGAAGATGTTTTTTGAGCCGCTGCAAATTATAATTATTGATATTAGACTTCTCTTTCTCTATCATTTTCTTTATCGATGGGGAAAAGCTTTTGTCTATTTCATAACCCACGCTGTTTCTGCCGGCAGCTATTGCCGCCAGGGTAGTTGTGCCTGTGCCCAAAAACGGGTCCAGCACAGTATCTCCAAAGACCGAATACATATTAATTAACCGAAACGGCAACAAAAAGGGGAAGGCAGCGCTTCTGCTGCGCAATTCCTTGTCATGAAGCTCCTGCCTGGTTCCTTTAAAATCCCAGAGATCGGAAAACCAGGCATTTCTTTCTTCCCAAAAAAAGCTGCTTCGCATGCGGTTCTGTTTCGCTTCTGCCGATGCAAAAGCTCTTTTATTGCCTTTGCGGAAAATAAGGATGTACTCATGTTCCAATGTTACATAAGCGCCGGCCGGAAGCATTCCGGAACCCATAAACTTATTGGGGGCATTGGTCTGCTTGCGCCACAAAATCAGCGGTAAAACATCAAATCCCAGATCAAAACACTTCTTTTGAATGCGTGAATGGTTGGCAAACAATTGGAAACGATTCTTAATTGTTCTTGTGGCATCGCCGATGTTTATACAGGCAAAGGCCCCGTTTTTCATAACGCGATACAATTCCTGCCAGACTTCATCAAGAATGTTATGCATGGACTCGAAAGCATTAAAACAGTCGCCTTCCTCAAGAAATGGAGCGATATGGGGATTTAAGTGGGCAAATACTCCGTCCCACATCTCGATCATGGGATAGGGCGGTGAAGTAACGACCAGATCAATGCTTTCGTCATCTAAATTGCCAAGCTTTCTTGCATCCTCATAAATAAACTTATGGCTTGTCTCCAATGTGCCGTCTCTCCCCGGTTTTATCACAGCCTAAAATTGTTGTTATTTGTGAAGTCAAATGTGGATATTTACTTTGCCCACTATTATCCACATCCCCTGTTACAATATAACAGATGGGGATGTGTTTGTCTAGTAATTTTTATGTCATGGACTGGAGATGCCATGTGTGTCATTTTACTTAAATTCCTGTAATTGGATGAATAAGCGATGCTTATAATGCATCTTTTAAGAAAAGATATAGATGAGGTGAATTACTTTGATTAAAGACAGAATAGTGCTTTCCGGAATAGCTATTGGTTTATTTATTACAGCACTTGTAAGTGCTTTTCCACAAAACAAAGTAAGACCGAAAGATGCTGCCAGCAACCTCTCATATATGGCCAGTCATGCCATAGCAAACGAACCGCTTTGGAAGTAACATCTATAAACCCTTTATGGTTCTTGATTATGGAATAGGAAGTGGCCAGGCCGAGGCCGTGTCCCTTCGCTTTGGTCGTATAGAAAGGGGCGAATATTTTGGGCAGATCTTCTTTCCGGATACCCGTTCCTTCGTCTGCTATGGAAAGTTTTATGTAGTTCCCTTGCGGCAACGGTACCGGAATCTCATTGTTTGCCTCTTTAAGGGTAATGTTTTCATAGCGGATCCATGTCTTTTGGGTGGTCAGAAAGCGGACGTAATCGGCCAGCCGCGTAATGCGGTTCACCGCCATCCTTCTTTCAATACGACGCACGATGGTATTCTGCTTATAGTAGGTAAAATCATGCCCGGTGTGGGAGCAGACAAGGAGGAACACTTTTTCCAGCAGGTTGGCCTGCGTGGGATGGGAGGGTAAGACCCGGCCGGATGCTTCCATCAGGGTGTGTTTAAAGTAGGCGATCAGGTACCCCGGCATCTTGTCGGGAGAGAGGCTGTAATCGGCGAGTCCGGTAGCAAGGGTATTTCTGGGCATCCCATCGAATTTGGCAGTTTGCGGGTCCTGCACCATGGCCATGCCCCCTTCACCCTTGATGGCCCTCAGGCCCAGTGCCCCTTCCGACCCCGTGCCCGAAAGCACGATACACACGGCCTTTTCTTTCCGGTCTGCCGCCAGGGAGCGGAAGAAGTAATCAATGGGCGTGCGCGGGCCGGAAAGATGTGTCGGTTCCAGCAGGTGCAATTTTCAGTGATGCACGGCCAGGTAACGGTTGGGCGGGATAACAAACACCATATCGGGCTGGAGCATCATCCCGTCTTCAACCTCCACGACCTTCATGCGGGTGTAACGTTTCAGCAGATCGCTCAGGATACTCTTGTGATGCGGATCAAGGTGCTGAACCAGAACGAAGGCCATACCGCTGTCAGACGGCAGCTGGGTGAAGAACTGTTCAAAGGCTTCCAGGCCGCCGGCAGATGCGCCGAGGGCTACCACAGGGAAATGTTGTTCCGGCTCCTCTCTCCCTGCAACAGGGTCAGAAGCCGAGAGTATAGGAGTATCTTTATGCCGGATCGTAAGTATTGCCCCCCGAAATAATACATTTTCATATTAACTTTGTACTGTCTT
>CAYQQF010000088.1:0-7338 GCA_964419485.1 uncultured Dethiobacter sp. | reverse complement strand
GCTGCAGCGCCGGGCCAGAGGTGAAACTTCCACCGGATAATCCTGAATAAAAACAGGCCCATCGAGCCGCTCCTCGCAAAATTCTTCAAAAAAAGCAAAAATAATCTCGCCGCGGCTTAAACCCGGTTTCAGCTCAAGGCTTTTTTCACTGGCGATCTTACGGGCAGCAGCATCATCTTCAATGGTATTAAAATCCACTCCTGTCATCTCCAGGACAACATCCTGAAGATTACGCCGCGGCCAGGGCGGTGTTAGATCAAGGGGTTTCCCCTGGTATTCGATAGTCATGGTGCCCAGCACCTCCCGGGCAATAGAAGCGATCATTTCTTCCGTAAGGACCATCATGTCCTCATAATCTGCATTGGCCTGGTAAACCTCCACTGTTGTAAATTCCGGATTGTGGTTCGTGGAGATCCCCTCATTACGAAATATTCGGCCCAGTTCAAAGACCTTATCCATCCCGCCCACAAGCAGACGCTTCAGATGAAGTTCGGTGGCGATGCGCAGATACAAATCAATATCCAGTGTATTATGATGCGTAATAAACGGGCGGGCGTTCGCCCCACCCGCCAAAGTGTGCATAACCGGCGTCTCAACCTCCAAAAAACCCCGGCCCGTCAGATAAAAACGCATCCCCTGGATAATTTTGCTGCGGGCGACAAAAACATTTCTGACCTCGGGGCTAACCATCAAGTCGAGATAACGCTGGCGATAACGCAGCTCAACATCCTTTAACCCATGCCATTTCTCCGGCAGAGGCCGCAAAGATTTGGACAAAAGGGAAAATGAAGAAACATTAACCGTAATTTCTCCCTTTTTGGTTGTAAAAATTTCACCTGTAACCCCGATAATATCACCGACATCCAGTTCCTGGTAAACAGCATAATCCTTCGCTCCCAGCCGATCCTCCCTCAGATAAATCTGAATCTGACCCTGGCTGTCCTGGATATGGGCAAAGCTGGCTTTTCCGTGTCCCCTCCGCGTCATAATCCTGCCGGTCAGGCTGACTGTTTTCCCTTCAAAAAGAACCGGTTCCGTTAATATTTCCCGGGAATAATGCGTAACATTGTACTTCTCACCGTAAGGTTCCAGACCCTGCTGACGAAAAGCATTGATTTTATTGCGACGAAGTAGTTCCTGTTCACTAAGATGCCCCATCTAAAAAATAAACCCCCATCTGTTTGATAATAACTCTTTTGAAGTTTTACAACATTAATTAATCTCCAATATTTGATACCGCATAACTCCTGCCGGAACTTTTACTTCAATAACTGCACCTGCCGGGGAGCCGAAGATGGCCCTTCCCACAGGAGATTCATTGGAAATTTTATTATTTGAAGGGTCTGATTCTGCCGATCCGACAATGGTAAACTGAAGCTCTTCATTGCTTTCAAGGTCTTTTAACTTTACCGTTGCCCCAAAATCAACCACTTCCTTACTCGTTTCACTATCGATAAGACGGGCATTTCTCAACATTTTTTCCAATGTGAGAATACGTCCTTCGACAAAGGCCTGTTCATTTTTTGCATCTTCATATTCGGAGTTTTCGCTCAGATCTCCAAATGATATAGCTGTTTTTATCCGTGCAGCAACTTCTCGTCTTTTTACAGATTTTAAATATAACAGTTCATCCTCCAGCTTTTTCAGCCCATTTTGAGTAAGGACCACCTCTTTGGACGACATGCATCTCTCTCCTTTAATTGTTTAGTAAAGGTACTTTCATTATATATAGGTGACATTATATGTTTTAAGTCGATTAAATATTCCCCGTGTCTGATACTTACTTAATAAATTAATAATAAGTGTCAAGCCTTTACTTGACACTTTATTAACAGCTTATAAATAATGTTACCGCTCATGCATAGAACCCGGCAGGAAAAGAACCTGCATATTTTCACTATTATAGACAAACAGTCCGCATTTGTCAAACAAAAATTTGCCTTGTTGTGTTTATTCTGTGATAATGTCACCTCTGTACTGGAGCAAAAAAGAGGTAAACCAAAATAAAATAATCCCGTCTTAAAAAACGGGTAATTATATGGCAACTACCTTGAAATTCTGAATGAAAAAACGACATCATCTATGCGGAAGAAAGCCGGGAATAGCTACCTTGCCGCGACAAATGCCGAACGATTGACCCGGGCACGCTCTTTTATTTTCATAATATCCTCCATGCTCAGTGCCCGTTCAAAACTACGAAAACCGGCCAGCTTAAAACCGTGCTTGTCAGCCAGAGCAGAAATTTCGTCAATCTGCTTTACTGTCATTTTCTTGCCCAGTGAAAAGCTTTCGTAGCGCCGCTCTAAAGCCAGAATCATCGTTTCAGCCATACAGGCATAGGCCATCCCGGGGGGAAAACCAAAATTAAAATTAAAATTGACATCTCCCGGGACTTCGACAACTCCGCCCTCAATGATCAGTACATCATCCCTTTTCTCACTCACTTTTACGGAAACATCCCGAGGTCTGGCCACATCACAGACAATGGCTCCGGGTTTGAGATCTTCCGGCTCAATAAGGCTCTCAGCAGAACTTGAGACAGCGACAATAATATCCGCCTTTCGTATGGCTTCCCTGATGCCGGAGGTAACCTTGACGGCCAGGCCGGTTTCATCAAGAATCTCTTCCGCCAAATTTTCCAGTCGTCGAATATCGCGGGCGATAAGGGTGAGATAATTAACCTTTCTCGCCAGGATCCGTGCACAGGTGCTGCCAATGGAACCGGTTGCCCCTAAAATAGCCACTTCCGCCCGGTCCATGTCGATATCCATTAATTCTGCAGCCTTTTCAGCCCCTTCCAGTGCAGTAGCAACGGTATAGCTGTTACCTGTCGTTACAGCAATATCCAAATTGCGGTCAATCGTTATACCTGCATCTCCAACAACAGCAGTCATAGCACCAAGGCCGACAATCTTTGCCCCGAACCGGGCAGCTTTTTTGCCGGCGGCAATAATTTTGTGCAAAACCATCTCAGGGGGAAGTTGAAACATCTGTCTGGTAGTTAGGAAGACACCCAAAAAGCATCCCTCCACACTGTTATAAGGTGAGGAAACCCCGGTAATCCGGGATGTCCTCATCGGAGGAAGCAAACGAATGGTTCCTTCCACCAGGGAAGAGGGCCAGTTACGCATAAACCCAAGCTTGCGAAAAATATCCTCATTACTCAGGGGATGCAAAATAAAAGAAAAATCAACAGGTCCCATATGCCTTCCGGTTTTTAACCGGCCACCTCCTTTCGGTTAACCAACTTTAACCGTTATAACTGCACAATCCGGGGCTTAAAGTCAAGCTCTTTCAGGAGAAGCAAATATTCGTTCTCTTGCAGCTCCCTTTTACTCCCCGTATACGCTACCAATAATGCCTCCATAACATTTGTTCCAAAAGAACGCCCTTCAATCTCCGGGGTGGTCGTAATCAATGTTTTTACCCCCTTTTCCCGAAGCAGGGCCAGATCATCCCTGGTGACGGTATTGGTAATAATAATTTTACCCGGCAATCTTTCCGGCATATAGCGGCGTATAAAATGAAAATCTCCGGCAATGAGATCGGCATCCAGAAAAAAATTGGGAAACTTGGGCTTACTGATCTCCTGCTTTTTCCCCGTTGGATATATCATGGTAAAAGGAAGGCGGCGAATGATGGGAACCAGCAAATGGGCGATAAAAGCAAGAGTATGCAGCGATTTAAGCCGGATCGGGATGTTGAGGACAAAAGCCACATCTCCGTAAGCCATCTCGCATCCCGCCTCTCCCAGACTCTGGGCCAGCCCGCAGCGATCCATCGCGCTGACAATGAGGGCTTTTTTCTTCTCCTTAAAAATATCCGTCTCCTGGATTAAGTACTGGACTACTCGGCGCTCCAGGGTGTTTTTCAGGCCCGACCCGTCTACAATAGGAGTTATTTGAGCCGCTGCGGCAACCTTTTCAGCATCCCTAATTGAATAACGCCGGTCCACAGCCTGGATATAGAGATCCATACCCCCCAATCCAAAAGCATCCACCTTCCCGTCATTTTCCCGGATAAAGCGAATCATTTTATCCATATCCCCGTCAGTACCAATGCGCCTGACCAGAAAATCCTGGCCCATGAGACTTATTTCCGCTGAATGGTCCCGTTTTGACGAACCCAGGCTAATACTGATAACCTTTTTCACTCGCTCACATCCTTCTTACAACAACTTATGGCTTAACCAATACCTGCTCCAGGGTCATTTCCAAATAATCCGGACTTAAAAAACAGTCTTCCGTAATAGGAGATTTTCCCAACTCCAAAAAAATAACCTGGCTGTCCAGCAGGGCTTCGGCAATTTTCTGCCATTTCCGGGACCCGACCAGAACAACAGTATCATATGTCTTAAGCATTGTAATCACTTCAATGACCTGGTTAAAAAAATCCATTGCCGTCTGTTTGCTGACCAGTTCCCACCGCTCTTCTTCATTCATAACCCAGACAAAATCCACCCCTTTTCCCCGGGCAAGCCGAATAATTTCTTCTTTATTTTGCAGCGGGAAACCTATCAGGGCAACTTTTTTACCCTTGCGCACTTCGCCTATACTCTCCAGACGGGATATAAAAGAGCGGTCCAGATGCAGTGCGTTTGCCGCCTCCTGCTGGGAAAGGCCTTCGGAACGCAGCTTTAAAACAGCATGAACGGCTTCCTCTATCCTGCGCATACTGATCATTTTTTCTCCAACGCGAAACAATTCCTCAGACAAGCGGCCACCCCTAAATTTTTTTGTGCACATTTTTGTAAACATTGCTATTATAGCAAATAAAAAATACCTGTTCAACCCTGCATCACAAAAAAATGTGTTTATTCTGTGATAATATCACTTTAAAAAACCCTCAACATCGCAGAGAATCTGCTCTCTAAAAAATATCAATGGTCTGGATGGCAACCCTGACATAAAAAAAAGTCGGCTCAGGCAGTGTCTTCTCCAAGAGAATCAACCGCCAATTCCGACCTTATCAAGCAGCTACCAGGAAAAATACTAAACGCGCTAAGCCTGCTGACTTAGTTTTTCGTAGAGTTTAGTTCTTCTAGTATTAATTTCCTAATTTCGTCTTTTTCAGGAATCCTTCCACAAACCTTAAGTTTTTTATTGATAACCAGTGCAGGCGTCTCCGGTACCTCGAACTTCTGAATCTTTTTCATATCCCGAAGCTTTTCCACCTCAACAATAATGGGCAACCCAGTATACGCCTTGATCACTTCGTGAACCAGCGTCTTGGCCTTTTCATAGTCAGGTTCTAAAACTGCAATTTTTAAATGCATATTAATTAACCTCCCGGAAAATGTCAAATTGCTTTTATTTCATAAGTAAAATACTTTAATGAACATCCGCTCAACCATAATAAACAAATTTACTTGGTTTCAACTAGTTATTCCAGAGAGCTCTTAGAATCTCTTAAATATTGCGGAGGCCAACTCCTGCGAAAATATTATAAGAATATCTAGTACCTTCGTCTCTGTTTCTGCCGGTCGTGTTTACCAAGAAGGTGCAAGAATATCCTTTAGGTTAAAACACCTCCTGTATTAAACCTTTAAAACGAGAACAAGTTACCCTATCCTTCCTTTCCCCCTCCTTTCATATCAAATAAGGAGCAGATTTGTTGTAATATTATCTAGTAAAATATTGCCGTTTTAACCTACACCATGCCAAATATGTAATAATACGTTCTGGCACTTTCATCCATGTGATGGTAAAAAAGTTTCCTAGAGACCTAATAACATTTTATCATATAAAAAACTGATAGTCAAAAGCTTTTTATACTTTTAGAATTTTAGAAAGTCTATAAAAAAACCGGAGTAATAGTGCATCAAGACCGGCCGGTAATACTGCAAATTTTGACAGACCCCTCAAGCAGTTATAGCGTATGTTTACGGGTATACTGCGTTGGAAGCAAGAAAAGCTCTTCTCTGGGAACATTCAAAATCGCTGCCATCCTTTCCAGCAGTTCCGGTTTGGGTTCTTTTACTCCCCTCTCAATATTGCTGAGGAGACTTGGCGAAAGATCCAGCCGGTCGGCCAGTTGCTGTTGAGTCATCCGTTTTAACCTTCTTAATGCTTTTATTCGTTTCCCAAGGGCAACCGTTTCCAAGCTTACACCACCTCCAGCAGAAATATTATTCGACAAAATAAATTAAATACCTTCAGAGGTTGTCATTAATTTTTGTTTTTTTCAAAAATCAAAGATTTTTTCGATAGCATCCGACAATAAATTAAGAAGAAACATCCAGAAGGGTACGCTGTATTCCACATAGCCCATCCAGAGCCGTACAGGGAATTGATATGTGGGGCGGGGAGATACGGTAATCACGGGGATTAATACGGATCACAACGGCACCTTGTTTTCTCCCCAGGCTTTCGCTTAGATTACGAATGGTTGAGATCGCTGTACCGGCACCCATCTCAACAATCACTCTGGGAGAAGGAGACTGTTTCAGAAAAACACGAAAATTCTCGTTTTGCCGGTCTGAACGGTCGCCGAGCCAGGAAAAATCTCCGAACATGAGCACATTTGGCCGGGAAATATCTCCGCAACGAGGGCATCGCAGGATCTTTTGGGCTCGCATTGTTTGAAGGTCTACAGGAATAGTTTTGGTATTTTCCCAAATAAAGTCACTGCAAGGTCTGAGGCATTGCAGGAAATGGATTGAACCGTGAACTTCATATATTTTATCTTCAGGAAAACCTGCTTTCTGGAATTGCCCGTCCACATTGGAAGTAACTATAAAATACTCCATTTGGAAGCGCTCGATCCACTCCTGAAGCAGAAAAAAACCCCTGTGGGGTATGGTGCTGCGGTAAAGATTGATACGGTGGGCATAAAATCCCCATCCAAAAGCAGGATCAATACTAAAGTGAACGGGGTTGGCGGCATCATAGTAGTTTATCCCCAGAGGTTCATACATGGGGTAGGATTTCCAAAAACCTTTCTCTCCCCTGTAATCAGGAAGACCCGAATCCACTCCTGCTCCAGCACCGGCGGTTATTATCAGGGTCCGGGCATTTTTTAGCGCTTTTGCCGCTTCCAAGAAACGGGCGGGTAAAAAATCATTATTCATTCTTAAAGAACTCCTGTCAGATTAAAAGTCAAATTGTTCGTTATAAGGCTATCTGCTGCCTGGAAGTAGCTTCAATTTGAGAAAAATATTCGACATATTTGTCCAATTCCCTTGTTAAACCGCTCTATGGAAGAAAATAAATAAATAGTCCACTTTACACTGTCTTATCTTTTGGTTATAATATAGAAAGCAACGGGGCGTAGCGCAGTTTGGCAGCGCGCTTGGTTCGGGACCAAGAGGCCGCGGGTTCAAATCCCGCCGCTCCGACC
>CAYQQF010000087.1:0-7412 GCA_964419485.1 uncultured Dethiobacter sp. | reverse complement strand
TCCATGCGAAGTAAGTTTTCAAATGTGCTATAAGGACAAATATTGCCGTCAACTTTCACCTTCATTCCGTCAAGCGCAGCAACAGGCACAACAGCATCAATCTCCCGCTCGATTTCGTACTCCATGATATAACCTCGTTCCGAAGCTTCGTAAGCCAGCAAAGGTATTAGTTCATCACTGTTATATTGTAAATCAAGTTCAAATATTTCTTCTAATATTTGTATTGCCAGAGGATCTTTCGTCAGGAAAGTATGATATGATAAGTTTCCACCAATAAACCAAACTTTGTTTCCTTCAACAAGCTTGTATCCCAATATAGGGGCCTTAACTCCGTAATAATCAAAAGACATTTCTTCTTTATTCAATCCCTGAGGAACATAGGTCTTCCATAACTGCAGGTCCTCAGGAGCAAAGGGTTGCAGTAAAAAACTTTCACCGCTGCTGTTAAAAAGTTCAAGCTGCCCTTCCAGGATAACAGTTTCACCGTAAACATCAAGGAATTCAGGCTGTTTGGCCAGAACGTTCTCCGGCAATCCTGATAGTTCAACAACAACACGACCGCCGGAAGAGATATACTCTCTGATAAGCTGTTCGGATTCTGTTTTTGACCACCACTGTGCACCGGAAAGAATCACTGTGGAGTAATTTTGTAAATGTTCCAGCGAATACCTGTCAAGATAAGGAGAGCGTCCCATTTCGACATTGGGAAACTGGATGGCAATAGTTCCTGCATGTTTTCCGATTACCAGTACATCGTTATTTTTAACAACCAGGTAGGGACGGTCGACAGGTCCGTGCCAGAGGCTTATTTCATCAATATTTGTGATCTCCTCGTAACCTGCTCCTTTGGCAAGTTTTGTAAATAGCTCGGGCTTTTCAATAACATCATTTTTAACCAGCAGATCCGTTGCTCCCAGCAGGACGCAAGAGCGTAATAAAAAAGGATAGTACTGATATTCAATCCCCATGTTAAGAAGCATGATATTATTGGAAGTTGTCGCTCCCTGCCATGCCCAACCAAAAACCTGTTCCTTCCCGGCTACTTCAGAAAAAAGATATGAAGGTACCGAGCCAAGACGGCTTAAATCAATGGTTGCGATGCGCCACCCGGGAGCGGCAAGCAGGTATTCCGCACTTTCCAAAAGCGTATATGATTTTGCCCCAGTATGGGCCAGCAGCCGCATGGAAAAAAAACAATCGAGCAAAAGTATAAGTGCAATCAAGCAGATAATACCCCATTTTTTAATTGTTTGATAGCCTGCTGCAAGAGAAAGCTTTTCTGTTAATGGATAGAAGGAAAGACTGGAAATAATTAAGGCCAGGGCTGCAAAGCTGGAAAATCGTAATGGCCAAAGCAGGTGGCTTAAAGGCATCAGTAAAAAAAACAGACGTGCCGACGGAAAGGTAATAATTATCAAAATAACGCCGCACAGGGCCAGGCTTTTTGCCCAGGTCAATTTTTCACGCCAGGTAATAAAAAGAGCAATGAGGGCAAAGAAAAGGCTGATACCCCAATAAAAAACTTCACGATTGGAAAAACGCTGCAAGGGATTAAGAGATATATTTGCAGAAACAAACTGGACGATTTCCCGGACTGCTTCGGGATTGATCATGGTAATACCTCCGCCGAGGCTCGGCAGCAACCACCAGCAGGAAGAAATAATACCGATAAAAATAATAAAAACTGCTTTAATCAAAGTATTTAGCCTGCATCCGCCCAAAGCCCAAAAAAAGAAAGCGAATAATGTAAGACAAATGCAGTAAACGGCGCCAATCATTGCATGGCACAGTATAACCAGATGTATTAAAGAAATCGTTGCAATAACTGTTAAAAGATTTTTTCTTTCTTCGATAAGTTTTAAAAAAAAGATTACCAAAATAGGGAGCAGCGCTGTAGCCAACACCCGGGGAAGGTTTCCTTCCGAGAAAGCCACCCTGACATTATCGATCCATACAGACCAGATTACTCCTGCTATCGTTGCCGGCCAGATGCCGATCCTGCCTGCAAAAAAAAGCAGTGACAATCCACCCAGAAGCGCGCTGGCAAAAATAAAGTAGTTTCCGGCTATAAAAATATCAGTGCAAAAAAATCTCAGTACGGCAATTGCATAATAGGGCAGAGGAGCCCAGTAGCGAAAAGGCTGCACCCCATTGTACCAGTATTCGGTAAACTGGGGGAAATAATTTCCTTGAAGAAGCTGCTGGTAAAGGAATTCAGCCTTGTAAAGATGTCCCCAGGTATCGGAGCCCCATGGATAATGTAGCCTTAATTGAGGCGTCAGGATCTGGTAGTAGGCGATAACAGCAATGCATGTAATTAATAAAGCATGCAGAGCATACCTGGAGGAGGGATATGTAAAATACGTGATTTCTTTTTTGAAAAGTTTTTCTTTAATGTTGCGGAGCTTACTGACTTTTTCTCCGGTTTTCTTTTCCGGTGAGTGCTTACTTTGCTCAGAATTCTTTATTGCGGAATTAAAAGCGGCAGCAGCGACTTCTTTTTCCACATTTTCAGGGAGAACATCAAATTCAGAGTTTCGCTGATTTACTTCCACCCCTTTTGTTGGTGTTTCCCACACTGCTAAATTATCCAGATTAAGGCCAAATTCTAAGAGAATACTATCCAGACGATTAAAAAAATACATAGCGATATTTTCCGTAGTGGGTTGGACAATATTAAAGGGGTAGATTTCATTTAAAACAGTTTTTTCATAATGGGTAATAATGGAGTTAATAGATCCGATAATTTTTGCAAAAGGAATCTGTTCGCTTTTATGGGAAGGTATTTGAATTTTAAGATGCATTTGCCAGGAATGTGCATGAACCGGTCCCTGATTTTGACCAAAGATAACAAAGTGTCGGGCATTAAGAAAAGAAACAAGTTGAATTGTATATGCAGAATTTTCGGGATGTATCTCTTTTGTTTGTGCAGCAAGAACGGAGGCCTGATTTTTTTCATTGGATTGTTCTCTCGATATAAAACTGTCCAGTTTAGTTTGTAAGGTCTTTACTTCCTCTTCAAAGCGGTTTAAATCGTTTTTTGCTTTTTCAACCTCGGCTTGCAAAGCTGTTATTTTTTGTTGGTGGTTACTTTCGAGGCTATTAAGATGATTTTGGATTTCATCAGGCTTATAACCAAAAAAGACCTTGCGAAATAAGTTGAGCACTTTCTTTTCTCTCTTTCATAAAACATACATTTATATAACGACGGGTGAGCGCTGTACAGAACCAGGATAACTTGTCTTTCCTGGCCTTCACTGTTCCATAAGAGAATGCAGGTCGACGCTCCCTCCCAATTCCATAAATTCAACCATTATTGATATATAACTTGCCGTTTCCCCATATTCTGGCAGAGCATAAAGAATATCTGAATTTGTCTCATATTAATATCATTATGGTTCTCATGATACTCCATATTTAAGGAGGTATTTTCTCCGTCATTACGATAATCGGCATATGTAAAGTAAATTCAATGTTACCAAGATGCCTCTTGCAGATCTGTTAAGTCGTGTGGTCCTGTTGTAAGAGTTGTACCGTACGGGTTTTCTGAAATGAATGTCACTGTTCCTCGAAAAGGTTCTGTAGATGATATCCCGTAACTGTCGACTCCAGTTGGACCGGCCGGCACCGATAGCAAATAATCGGGAACCAAACCTGTCGTTGTATTATTATCAAGTGTTGGAGCAGTTGCAACATTCTTATCAGCTTGATACATCATAATAGCACTATCAATTGTTTTCAGGTTAGCTTCCACTGCTTTTTTTCTTGCATTGTTTTGTACATTGTTATAAACCGGCACTGAAATAGCCGTGAGGATTCCAATGATGACCACTACGATCATCAATTCCACCAAAGTGAATCCTTTTTTATCTTTTAACTTTTTAAATATGCGTTTGAAAAACATATTTAATTGACCATCCTTTCTGATAATTAGTTTATAATCTCCTGGCGAAGAAATATATATTTCAGAAAATATATTCAAATTAAAGGGCATAATATGTTTCACGGATTGCTTCCTGCAGGGTTGTTTCCCCTCTCGCCGCCCGCTCCATGCCATCCTGTACCAGTGTTTTCATGCCGCAGGAGATTGCGTAATTGCGAATTTGCTGACCGCTGCTGGATGCCTGTATAAGCTCCCTCATGGTTTCATCAATGGACATCAACTCGTGGACGGCAGTTCGACCTTTATAACCTGTGTAGTTACAGTGAACACATCCCCGGCCGCGGTAAAAATCCGGCATATCTCCTTTTCCGAATACTTTCTGGTAAAGAGCAAGGTCTGCTGTATTCGGTTTTGTCTTTTCCAGACAGTGCCGGCAGTTAAGCCGGACCAATCGTTGTGATACAACTCCCACAAGGGAAGAATTAAGCAGGTAGGGCTCCACACCCATATCCAGCAACCTGGTCACGGCACGAGGAGCGTCGCTGGTGTGCAGCGTCGAAAAAACCTGGTGACCCGTAAGGGCTGCCCTGGTAGCAATTTCTGCCGTCTCTGAATCTCGTATTTCCCCAATCATGATAACATTGGGATCTTGCCGTAGCACTGTACGCAGAGCCCGGGCAAAAGTAAGCCCTATTTTATTGTTTATGTCTACCTGATTGATATTTTCAAGCCTGTATTCCACCGGATCTTCTACAGAAATAATATTTTTCTCCGTTCTGTTGATATAACGCAATGTTGAATAAAGAGTCGTTGTCTTACCGCACCCGGTAGGTCCGGTTACCAGAATCATGCCCCAGGGGTGTTCTAAAAAAGTTAAGTAGCGAAGCCGATTATCTTCGTTAAAACCCAACAAATCCAAAGACATGATTAGACCTGATGGGTTGAGAATGCGCAAAACCATTTTTTCTCCGTAGATCACCGGAAGAATAGAAACGCGAATGTTAATCTCTTGATTGTTATTATTAAGATGTATATTGCCGTCCTGGGGAAGTCTTTTTTCAGCGATATCCATTTCAGCCATAATTTTTAGCCGTGAAATAATCATGGGCATCATCTCCCGGGGAAAAATGCGGTAAGAATAAAGCATTCCATCAATACGCAGTCGAATGGCCAGCCCCTCTTCCACAGGTTCCAGATGAATATCGCTGGCGCCGCGGGTGATTCCTTCCTGCAATAGTTCATTGACGGTTTCTATGACGCTGTCATAAGCTGCAAGCTGATTAAGATCAGTTTTTCGCAATCCATTGAATGCTTCTTTTTTGGCCATCAGCCTGTTACTCCTTTATTTATATCAATAATACCAGTTCCAAATCGATAATCCCCAGAAAACGGAGATAAAAAAGGCCAAAGAAAGAAAAGGGCCAAAGGGCAGAGGGTCCCGCTGCATTTTTTTTCTCATGGCCAACAGGATCACTCCAGCAGCTGCACCAAGGAAAAAAGCAAGCATAAAAACAACAAATACCAGAGGCCAGGCAACCGCAAATCCCAGAACAGCCATCAGCTTGATGTCCCCTCCTCCCATCCCGCCTTTACTCAAAACTGAGATAATATAAAACATACCCCCCCCGGCCAGCATGCCCATAGCGGCTGATGTAAGAGGAACAGCGGGATAGAGGTACTGCCATCCGATGCTCCATAAAAACAACAGCAGGACAAGGCGGTTGGGAATAATGCCTTTCTCAATATCAATAAACGATATAACTAAAAGGATGCTGAAAAAAACTATATATTTATAAAAAAAGGGAGAAAATTGAAAAGACGAATAACAAAAAGGGAAGAGCATTGCAGTCAGCAGTTCAACCACTGGATAGTGCCAGGAGATTTTACCTCCGCAGTAGCGGCAGCGTCCCTTTAAAGAGAAAAAGCTTATCAGAGGTATAATATCTGTTAAAAGCAGCATCGTTTTGCAGTGAATACAAAAGGAACGCGGGGTGAGAAGCGATTTTTCTCTTGGGTAACGAAAGATAACTACGTTAAAAAAACTGCCTGTTACCAGTCCGATTATAAAAAGAAAAACATATGTAAAGGCTTTCATTGACAACAATGCGGTCATCTAATAAACCGGTTCCTTTCCCAAAGTAACAACAGCCGCCTGTGTTATATCACGCAAAAGCATAATACTCCTATATTCGGCAAAAAATAACATAAACCTTTTTATAAAAACGTCAAAAAAAAAATAAAACCCCTTACGAAAAAAAAGGACGGCAGAAATATTTATAAGGTCGAATGTATTAATGGATGCCCCGGCGGCGCAGCATAAAGAGAATAAATTTTTCCAATTGACGTACCAGCCTGGTTCCGATAAATTCTCTTTTGTTCAGAGGATGTACCAGAATAGTATGCAGCCCCAGGCGATTTCCACCCAGAATATCTGTAAAGACCTGATCTCCAACCACGGCAACCTTTGAAGGTTTTAAATCCATAATTTTTAGAGCCCTGCGGAATGCTCCTCTTCTGGGTTTAACTGCTCTCCAAATAGCAGGAACATCAAGAGCTTTGGCTAAATCTTCTCCCCGTTCGGAATGGTTATTGGAAACAATACACACTTTAAAACCATTCTCTTTTACTTTTTTGATCCATTCCAGAACCTCCGGGAAAAGTTCATTATCATTCCAGGGAACGAGTGTATTATCAAGGTCTGCTATAATACCACTAATCCCCTTTTCCGTTAAATGTCGGAGGTTGATCTGATAAATATCTTCAACAAACTGGTTGGGACATAAATATTTCAACATTATCTGGATTATTTTCCTTTATCAGGTTCTAGAAGCTGTTTTGTTTCAAGTCTTTTAGACATCATTTCAATAAAAGCCTTTGCCAGTTCGGGTTCAAACTGTGTGCCGGCGCATCGCTCAATTTCCTGTATTGCTTGTTCCGGACTGAGCCCTGCCCGGTAAGGACGTGTACTGGTCATGGCATCATAGGCGTCAACGATAGCCAGTATTCGGCATTCTATAGGTATTTCATTTTCTTTCAATCCACCGGGATAACCGCTTCCGTCCCATTTTTCGTGGTGATAAAGAATTAAATTGGCAATATGCTGCAAGTCCGGAGAAGCACTGGCAATCCTGTGACCTATTTCCGGATGGCGCCGCATTTCAGCCCATTCATTATCATCAAGTTTTTCATTTTTAAAAAGAATTCGATCCGAGATGCCTACTTTCCCAAGATCGTGGACACTGGAAAGAAGACTTAAATCGCTGATCTGTTGTGGAGAAAGCCCCAGCATTTCACCAAGATCAAGAGCAAGAATGCGCAGTCTCTCTGCATGGCCACTGGTAATAAAATCACGTTCTGCAAGAATACTGAGAAGCGCTTTGACAATAGTGCGACGGGAACTGGAAGTGCGGGATATTTTGTTTCTGTACATATTATTATCTTCTTCTTTAAAAATTTCCACTATAGGATGTGACGAATCTGTTGAAGTAGAGATTCCTATTGAAAGGTTAAGTGGAATTTCCGGGTTTTG
>CAYQQF010000086.1:0-7460 GCA_964419485.1 uncultured Dethiobacter sp. | reverse complement strand
CATCCATATACTTGACAGGATTCTCCATCGCTGCCAGCAGGCTTCCTTCGTTAAACAGTGCCGGCGGTTTCGTCTCTCCGCTTGTTTGAACGACAGAAGATACTTGTAAACGTTCACCTTTTTTAATAGTGGCTAATAATTGCCCTGAGAATTCCTCATGTTTCTCCTCATTATCATGCTCCTCCTCATCCTCATCCTCAAAATCATTTCCATAAACCTCTTTCCAACCTTCGTTTAAAACTTTTTTGCCCGCGGCACGAAATGTTTCATCTCCTATAGTTACTTTAATCGTAAGCTGTTCGTACTCAAACGGAGGATAAAGTGCGGCCAAAAAGCGTTTGATAACCAGATCATAAATATTCCTTTCACGGTCAGTTAAAGCACTGAAGGAAACGGGCTGCTCTGTGGGGATAACGGCATGGTGGTCGGTGATCTTACCGTTATCAACAACGGATTTACCTGGATTAAGCCGGACTTTTAAAAGCCTGGCGGCCTTATCGCGGTATGGTCCTTTTCCACAAGCTCTAATTCGCTCCTTTAAGGTAGGCACAATATCGGAAGATATATGTCTGGAATCCGTACGGGGATAAGTTAAAACTTTATGGTTCTCGTAAAGCCTTTGCAGTATGGAAAGCGTTTCTTTTGCCGAATAGCTGAATTTTTTATGGGCCTCTCTTTGCAGCTCTGTTAAGTTGTAGAGCAAAGGAGCAGGGCTCTTTTTATAAGTTTTCTTTACTTCCTGCACAACTGCATCTTTATTCTGGATAGAAATAACTATTTTGTCGCGCCTGTCCTTATCAAAGATGCGCATCTGTTTTGTTTGGCGGTCCTGCCACATAAATTTCAGACTGCCGGCCACGGCTGCAATACCATAATAGTTTTTCGGTTTAAAGTTTCTAATTTCTTCTTCCCTTTGGGCGATAATGGCAAGCGTCGGGGTCTGAACCCTTCCGCAGGAAAGCTGGGCATTATATTTGCAGGTTAATGTACGGGTGGCATTGATGCCTACTAGCCAATCCGCTTCCGCTCTGGCCACGGCAGAGGCAAAAAGATTTTCATAATCCCGCCCATCTCTCAGTTTACTTAAGCCCTCCCTGATAGCTTTATCCGTTACCGAGGAAATCCAGAGCCGTTTGACGGGTTTTTTGACACCTGCCTTTTCCAGGATCCACCTGCCCACAAGTTCGCCCTCGCGGCCGGCATCAGTAGCAATAACGACCTCCCGGACTTCTTTTTTCTGCAGCAGCTCTTTTATAACCTTAAATTGCCCGCCGCTCTTCTTGATAACGACAAGTTTTAACGGAGCAGGCAGTATCGGCAAATCCTCCAGGCGCCAGGATTTATATTTATCAGCATAAAGCTCGGGGTCTGCTAAAGTAACCAAATGGCCGAGGGCCCATGTCACGATGTATTTATCATTTTCCAGGTACCCTTTTCCTTTTTTATGGCACTGCAAAACCCTGGCCAGATCCCGGCCCACTGACGGTTTTTCAGCGATAACCACTAGCTTATCCATAGTAACCTTCCCTTCCAATTTCATAGTATCAAGGCGCTTTTCACAATTCGTTAACAATGAAGAGAAGCGGGTAAAATGCCGCTTATTTTACAGCAAGGTAATAATAAGAAGTCTGCCCTGTTTTCTCTAAAAGTTCAATTTCCCAGGCATTGGCAAAAACATTTTTTAATAAAGTCAGGTACGAAGGTGCCGGCGATGACGACCATACAGAAAGGCCGCCTCCGGGAAGCAGCAATTTCCGAAGCAGGCAGCAACCCTTCAAATCGTACAGAAATGCATTTTCTGAACGGCTCAGCCAACCGGGACCATTGTCGGTATCCAGTATGACAGCATGATAAAGTTGATTGTCATCCCGTAATACCGTTTCTTCTTGTTTTAATAAGTCAACAATATCTCCCTGGATGATATTAACCCGGGGATCTTGCAGGGCTCCACCATTTATATCCCTGAGGGGACCTTTATTCCAGCGCACAACCGCCTCTTCCAGCTCAATAAGATCAACCCTCACAACTCCGGGAAAACGGAGCGTCTCCTGCAGCCCCAGGCCCATCCCCAGCCCCCCCATCAGGACCCGCAGGTTAAAAGTTCCCACCGTCCTGCCTTCAGAGAGCATGTTCTTTGCAGAAGGCTGCACAGCATGTTTGCAGAAGCTGTTCAGAGCTGCTTCAACCATCTCCCGTTCCGATGCACCGTTATAACTGGCCATTAAAAAAACACCGTTAAAAATAAATTCAAATTCCTTTCCCCGACGCTGAAGCTGCAGTTCTCCGCCTTTCCCCCGAACGCGTTCGATCACCTCGGCAAAACAGGAATTATTGTGCACGTTTGTCCCGTCCTTTCACCAGATAGAACACCACATCATTTTTTTTCTTCTTTCTTTATTGTAATAGTTAAACGCCCAAATAACAAGAAGCCCCGGTGAAACCCGGGGTTGATAAATAACCGCAGCAAATCTGAACCGGAGAGATTTTATTGCTTCAAACCGATAAATATCAATGCTACTCCCAGGTAAATAAAGACCATCTTCTGAACGGGCACATTTCTGGCCAGACCTGTAAGCCCCAGGTACATCGACCCTAAAAAAACAATGGGTCCGATAGAGGCCAGCAGGGCATTTATTTTTAAGGCCTGCTCAAGACTGTTTAAACGTAAAATAATCAAAGCAGATACAATTTCCGCCGTCCCCGACAGAAGGCGCAAAAAAACCATACCAAGGAGTGTTCCGGACATTTCCCTTGCTCACCTTCTCTACAGTACCTTCAGGTAGGTTTACCGACACAATTATTAATATTAAGGGAACAGCAAAAATATCTCTTTGCCATAAAAAAAGCTCTCCGCTATCCCCGGAGAGCCCATCTCCAAAAATCATAAAAATAATATTTGAAATCTTTTCCGGCAGTATCCTCCAATCCTTGCATATCCAGAAGTTCTTTGATCAGCCACTCCCGGTCCCACATCCGGATATTTCTTGCTTTTCCTTCCTCCAGGTCTCCCTCAGGAAAAAGACCATTATTTATTATTATTCCTTCCTCGCAATGGCGTTCTCCCATCGCTTTTTCAAGTTTATTAAAAGCTAACCGCCCCACTCCAAGCTTCTTCCTTTCCAGCAAAACTCCGTAACGAATACCATCTTTGACTAATATCAATATCTCGTCAATGCCGGTTTTTTTCTTCTCCTCTTTGACGCTTTCCAGGTAATCTTCTTCTTCATTCTCCTCGTCATCTTCCGGAAGCGGAGTCTCTTCATGAAAACCCTTCCAGCCGAGAAACGCTTTCATTAAGAGATAATATTTTTTAGAATCAAGTTCATCAATTTCTTCAATACGTGAAAAACGAAGACGCCTCACGGATAATTCTTCCCGGTAATTTCCGATCAATATCCAGAAAATAACAGCCAGAAATAATGGAATCAAAACTACAATTACTTTTGCAGCCGCACCGATGACAACAAGACCCTTTATGATATATCCGAAAATATTTGTTATTGCATCAATCATGCCCGGACAGTCTCCTTCATTTTTCCCATACTAATTTTCCCATACTAAATTATTATAAAAGTACTTAATTTTACTTGTCAAGGAAAATTTTTACTTTATCTACCCTTTTATAAACATTAAAGTATAAAAAACCTTAAAATACTAGTTGTTTCTTTTGATTTCACCTGCTATACTTTGAATGTTGTCTGAGGAGGTATAAAAAATGATTGAGAAAGTGTCTGCAGAGCAGATTCGCAATATTGCCATTATCGCTCACGTTGACCACGGGAAGACAACCCTGGTGGACTGCTTATTACGCCAAAGCGGGGCATTCCATGATCATGCTGCTGTTATAGAGCGAGTGATGGATTCCATCGATCTGGAACGGGAACGGGGAATCACCATTTTAGCCAAGAATACGGCTGTAAAGTATAAGGAAATTAAAATAAATATCGTGGATACTCCGGGGCATGCCGATTTTGGAGGAGAAGTAGAACGCGCTCTCAGTATGGTTAGCGGAGTTCTGCTGATTGTCGATTCCGCAGAAGGTCCCATGCCTCAAACAAAGTTTGTTTTACGCAAAGCGCTGAAGGCGAACCTGCAACCTCTGGTCGTCATTAATAAAGCAGACCGGCCGGATGCCCGGCCTCAGGAAGTTTTAGATGAAGTAATCGACCTTTTCTTTGAGCTGGGAGCAAATGACCGTCAGCTTGATTTCCCCGTCCTCTACACCTCGGCCAAAGAGGGATGGGCCGTCAGGGAGTGGTCCGATGAGCGGATTAACATGAAACCCCTTTTTGAAGCCATACTCAATAATGTAAATTCTCCCGCATGCGACACAGACGGTCCCTTTCAAATGCTCGTCGCCAATCTGGAACACGATAACTATCTGGGTAAGTATGCCATCGGGATGATAAGGCGCGGGATGATTAAGCGGGGCGAACAAATCGCCGTTATCCACCATGACGGCACCCTGACAAAAGGAAAAACAGCCAAGCTGTTTGTTTACAACGGCTTAAAGAAAATTGAGGTTGATAGAGCTTTTGCCGGAGATGTGGCTGCCATAGCCGGATTGGAAGAAATCAATATCGGTGAGACTCTGGCAGACATGCAGAATCCCGAACAACTGCCGGTTATTACAGTGGATGAACCCACCCTGACGATGACTTTTATAGTTAATAACAGTCCCTTCGCCGGAGAGGAAGGGCAGTATATCACCTCCCGCAAGCTGCGGGAACGTCTCTTTCGCGAGCTGCATTCCAACGTCAGCCTGCAGGTTAAGGAAACCGACAGCCCGGACCAGTTTAAAGTGGCCGGCCGCGGCGAGCTGCATCTTTCCATCCTCATCGAAAATATGCGGCGGGAAGGCTATGAATTACAGGTTTCCAAGCCTGAGGTCATCCTTAAAACAATAAATGGCGTGCTCAGCGAACCGGTGGAGTATCTGATTATCCAAATACCTCAGGATACCCGGGGAGCAGTAATGGAAAATCTCGGAAAACGAAGAGGTGAACTGGTCAATGTTGTACCCGCTGAAGACGGAGAAATTCGTATGGAATACCGGATTCCCGCCCGGGGTCTTGTAGGCTTTCGCTCCGAATTTTTAACGGAAACACGCGGCCGGGGAATTATGCATCACAGCTTCCATGGTTATCAGCCCTATAAAGGTGAGATACAGACCCGATTCCGGGGCGCGCTCATCGCCTGGGAAACTGGTGAAGCCATTACCTACGGCATGCTGCAAGCGGAAGAAAGGGGAACCCTCTTTATACAACCGGGTACCAAAGTTTATGAAGGGATGATCGTGGGGGTCAACAATCGGGATAAAGACCTGGAAGTTAACGTCTGCAAACGCAAGCAACTTACCAATATGCGGGCCAGCGGATCGGATGAAACCGTTAAGCTAAAGGAACCCCGCATTCTCACCCTGGAAGAAGCAATCGAATTTATAGAAGATGACGAACTGGTAGAAGTTACGCCAAAAAGTATCCGCCTGCGCAAAAAATATCTCCGTAAAAATGAACGGGACCGCTATAACAAACGTCAGTAACCGCCCGCCTTCTTCTATCTGTTCCCAATTAATCAAAAGGGCCGGCTTCTGCCGGCCCTTTTGATTACGTCAAATTTTTATCTTGCCCATCATCTTTTGGCTGCATAGATTGTATCGGAAAAGTTTTCCAGTTCACGGTAATCAGGAAGTCCATCCCGGGTGGGAACGACGACCTCTCCCTGAATTAAGGGCTTTACATAACGGATGAACTCTTCGGTAACAAAATTATGCCGGGCATTAATCCATTTCCGGGGAACTTTTTTCTCCACATTGGCAACCTTGTCCAGCTCCACATTAGCAGGAATACAGGCGTAACCTGCCGAATCGTCCCTGACAAGCGTTACCATAATTCCGGAAAAACCTTCGGCAGCAAGCCGGACTGCCTCTGCTCCGGCCATATATGCTTCGGCGGCGTCGGTTCGGGACGCAAAATGCATGGCTGCACGCTGTGCAGTACCGAGGACATTACAGCGAACTTTAGTCTCCACCTGACTCTCGATCAGCTTTTTCAGGACACCGGCCAATCCGCCCAGTTCGCTATGGCCAAAGGAGTCTTTACCGTCTGCAGAAACGATATAACGTCCGGATTCGTCAACAATTCCTTCCGATACAATAATATAGGCAAAGCCCAATTTATGATAAGTCTCACTTACATCCTGCAAAAATTTTTCTTTACTGAAAGGGACCTCGGGAAGATAGATCAGGTGGGGCGCATCTTCTTCCGTTCGCCTGGCCAGAGCCGTAGATGCAGCAAGCCAGCCGGCATTGCGACCCATCACTTCCATTATTTTAATCCGGTTATTGTTGAGGACCCCTTTTAAATCAATTCCAGTCTCCAGCACCGTTGCAGCCAAAAATTTGGCTGCACTCCCGTAGCCGGGGCAGTGGTCGGTTAAGGGAAGATCATTGTCAATAGTTTTCGGTATACCCACCACCATCATCTCATAATTATCCTCCAAAGCCAGCTGGTGAACCCTGTTGGCAGTGTCCATGGAGTCATTGCCGCCGATATAGAAAAAATACCTGATTTCTTTTTCCTTGAATACCCGCAGCAGTTCCCTGTAGTCTTCTTCTTTAAGTTTATAACGGCATGACCCAAGCGCAGTTCCCGGCGTAAATTTCAGTCCCTCAATGTTTTCCTTCTTCTGACACGAAAGGTCAATAAATCTGTCCTCCAGCAGCCCCCTGATGCCATGAAGTGCTCCCAGGAGCGTCCCCTCAAAACTGTTGTTCAGCCATCCCTGAATTACTCCACAAAGGCTATTGTTAATTACGGCGGTAGGACCGCCGGATTGCGCGACAACACCATTTCCCTTCCTGATCATTACATGCAGCTCCTTTCTAAGCTATGTAGATAGCTGCAGTAAATGCGATCCGGTTATGTAAAAAAGAGAAATGGTGTTAGTTTTAAAGCTAAAAAACTGTCTGTACTAAATTCGGCACTTTTTTTATTAATCCTTCAGGTAGTTTATCCCTTTTATTCAATGATGTCAAGATGTTTCCCGGAGGTAGAATCAGGAAGTTCCTGGACACCTTTTAACCTCCGCTGAATAACTCCCGTCTTGCGGGTAGCACTTTCAATGTTCCGGCCTGCCTCCATAATTTTGCGATGAGTTTTCTCCAGTATTTCGCCGAGTTTTCCGAAATCGGTCTTCACAGCTCCCAGCAGGTTCCAAACCTCGCCGGAGCGTTTCTGAATAGTCAAAGTCTTAAATCCCATCTGCAAACTGTTCAACAGTGCAGCCAGGGTCGTGGGCCCGGTTACAACAACTTTGAAATCCCTCTGCAGTGTCTCAAAAAGCCCCTGGCGCCTTAACACTTCGGCAAAAAGCCCCTCCACAGGGAGGAACATGATACCAAAATCGGTCGTTTCCGGAGGAGAAAGATATTTCCGGCTGATATCCCTGGCAGAGGCCTT
>CAYQQF010000085.1:0-7463 GCA_964419485.1 uncultured Dethiobacter sp. | reverse complement strand
GGTATAATCACCAATATTAAAAGAAACACAATGATTACGCCATAATTAAAATTCTTTTTCCCGGTACAACGGTTTTTATCGTTCACCTCCAGATTCCTCCCGTATTCAGATTCTGGTTTGATCTTGGTTAGTCGATAATATGAAAATGCACACCGTGCTCACCAAGTGTTTTACCAGGGATTTTCAGCACCTTTACCCAGTGATAAATCAATCTGTTTGCCGCACCGGTATCCGGCCTGAAAGGCAATATTTCGCGCTCACAATAAATATCTATACTGCCGGCATTATTAAGTATGTATTTGACATGATCGCGCACTTCGCCTCCGATTAAATCTTTATAGACCGCCAGCAGGTAATCATCGCCTTTTAGCGAAAAGTTAACCGGTTCATTTATGTGCTCGTCCAGGATACCGATTATTTCAGTTGCCTCATGGGGCAAGATTTCACCTTCCATCCCGGCTGCTTCACCCGAAAGCATGCTTCCTCTCAACTCATCTTCCGTTCCATCAAAAAGCAGGGTATATTCCAGGGACAGCCCTCTCAATATCTCATCGAGATATTCAATTTGTTGGAGCAAGGCCTTTTTTTCCCGTACCATATTCTCGATCCGCATCTCTGCTCCCATGGTCTGATGATCAACTGCTCTCCTGATCACCAGAAAGGCGCATACAAAGACAACAATCAATAAAACAATTAATACAAGCCTTTTATTATTGTTTTTAAGGTGTTCTTTCACGGAAAAATGCCTTCTCTTTCCTGGGGGGGGGCAGGCCCCCCCTGTATATTTCAGTTATCCGTTTTATCTTTTTATAAGCAATTATAACAGGATAAATAGACAAAATAATGTAAACATACAGTTTGGCAATGACAAATTTTTGACATTATTCGTGCCAAATTTGTTGCTTCCTGACAACTTATGTAATATAATCAAGTTCCAAGGGGGGAGCCAAATTGAAATTTTGTGAAAAGCTTGACTTTGTAATGAAGATCACAAATACAACAAACAGTGCTCTTGCCCGGGTTATTTCCATCGATCCGTCCCTCGTCAGCCGCCTCAGGCGAGGAGTGCGCAATCCCGCCAAAAAAGAAAATTATTTAAAACCTATGGCTGCATATTTTGCCGGCAAGTGCGATTCACATTATCAAAAAACCGCTCTCAGGGATGTGCTTACGAAAAACTCCAACAGCTTTTCCGGAGATCCTGAGCAATTCACCGGGCTTATATATCGATGGTTTATTGAGGAAAAATTAGAGCACTCAAAATCGGTTGAAAACCTGTTCCAAGGTTTAACGCGTTTTAATTTCAAGAAAACATCGCAGATTCTTTCCATTGATCCTTCCACTATTCCGGAAAATACAGCGGCAAATGGGGCTGTATTTTACGGCATAGAAGGCAAGCAGGCTGCGGTTATTAATCTTCTGTCTTTAGTAATAAAGGAAAAAAAACCTGCAACCCTGCTTTTGTACAGCGATGAGGATATGGAATGGATGACGGAAAACTCCGAGTTTGCTGCCAAAGGAACGGTGCTTTTGCTTCAATTCGTCAAAAATGGCGGCAAAATAAAAATTATCCATACGGTTAACCGCGATCTTGACGAAATCCTTTCTTCGGTTAAAAAATGGCTGCCAATTTATATGACCGGCGCGATAGAGCCGTATTACTACCCCAAAACCCGCGATGGAATATTTAAACGCACATTATTCATCGCACCCGGAACCGCTGCAGTAACTTCAAACTCTATTGGCAACAGTACTGCAAAGGCGGCAAATTTTCTTTTTACTGATAAAAATACCATCTCGGCACTTACAGAAGAGTATAACGAATATCTGTCGCTCTGTCGCCCATTAATGCGCATATTTAATTCTTCCTCGAAAGAAGAATTTCTCAGCGTTCTTTCGGAATTCGAGAAGGCGGAAGGCAACAGAATTTTACACACAAAAACATTTTCAACGGTAACAATACCTCTTGATCTTGCCGAAAGGATATGTTCACGCCTGGGGACCGATAAAGATCGCGTATTGTCCTATGAGCAAATGAGGATAAAACGTTTTGAGGAGAGCTTGCAAAGCTATAAATTCACAGAAATAGTTCCTGTTCCTGATGTACAAGCAGTCTGCGAAGGGAAACTGTTAGTCGGCTATTCACAAATACATAACATCAACACCTTGTTTTACACGCCTAAAGAATTTTGCAGGCATCTTCAAAACATCATCAGACTTCTCCAAACCTTTGATAAATACAATTTATATCCTGTAAACGCTGATGCAATAGAAGGGATGACTTATGTCCAGGAGGATGTAGGTGTAATTTTTGGCAAAATCATGCGGCCGGATGTTTTATTTGCTACAAATGAAAGTAATATAACTGCCGCTTTTTGGGAATATTTGAGGGTTATGCAAGAGAAGTTAGCAAAAATCAAAGATCAGAAAAAAATGACAATTGACCTCCTCAATGCCATGGTTGAAAAATTAAACAACGGCGATAACTGATAAAAAGACACTCCCATTATGGGGTATTAACAAATTTGTCGGTTTGCTATTCATGCTTCGTTAAGCCTTCAGCTATATAATCAATAATGAGATCCATAATTTTGGAAAAGATATCTTTGCCTAACTCTTCTTTATGTAGCCGGAGCAGCATTACGGCATGCAAGACCCCATTAATCACCTCCGGATCTTGTTCTTTTAACACACCGCGCTGCATTAAAGTTTGAACGAAAAAAATCCCCTTTTGGGTGTGAGCTTGCGAAAAGTTTTCTTGAAGATGTTTCGGCAATTTCCGAATAATACGCTCATGTTCCCCATCTCGAAACCACTGTTGTAAAAGGGGATTTTCATCGGCCATTTGAAAAGCCAGATGTAAGAAGGAAGAAAGCAACTCCCTGGGAGAGAGATTTTCACTTAAGTGTTCTCCCATCAACCGGTTTGTGATCTCTTCCTGGTTGTTTAGAATGACATAAAAAAGCTCTTCTTTTGAAGAAAAAAATTTATAAAAGGAACCCTTGGCAATCCCGCATGCCCTGACAAGATCGTCGATGCTTGTTTTGGCCAGGCCGTATTGCGTAAAAAGCTCCTTGCCTTTGGTTAAGAGGCACTGCCTGATTTGTTCCTTTTCACTTTCGGTAAACTTGGCCATATGCAAACTCCTTTTAAATTATTTTGTGAATTACTGTTGACTTTTAGTCACCGGGTCGTTATAATCATTATACTAACAGAAGCAAGAAAAGTAAACTCATGTCGCAGTGGGCGACACTTTATTTTTGGTCATTAGGTGACCGTATAAATAATAATAGTCACTTAGTATATTTTGGTCGAAATTAAAGCTAAAAATGGAGGCGAAAAAAATGCCAGGTCTGCGTGCACGTTTGTTTTGTTTTGTATTGCGGCATCGCCATTTATTGCGTTTGCAACTAAAAAGGGAAACCATCGACTGGAATACGTATGAAGCTGTCCTGCGTTTTCGCCGGGATGTGGAGAGCGGAGCAAAGTTTTCTGCCAGGCTGCCCGATGGAATAGAAATTTCTCCTGTCACTATCGGCAACATCACGGCCGAGTGGGTTCTCCCTTCCCGGGCTGATAAGAAGAAAGTAATGATGTATTTTCATGGCGGCGGGTATGTCTCGGGAACATGCCGTTCTCACCGCATGCATGTCGCCAAGTTCGTCAAAAACAGTCAAACAGGTGCGCTATTATTTGAATACCGTCTGGCTCCCGAACACCCTTTTCCCGCCGCGCTGGATGATGCAGTGGAAGTTTATCACTGGCTGCTGGACCAGGGTATTAGTTCTTCCCGAATATTCTTTATCGGTGATTCTGCCGGCGGAGGTCTGTGTCTGGCCACATTACTGGCACTTCGGGATCATGGAACTCACCTTCCTGCAGCAGCAGCGGTCTTTTCTCCAGTAACTGATTATACGTGTACAGGGGAATCGCACAGAACAAACGCTAAGCGGTGCCTGGCACCTGAGGGAACAGGACCGGCCTTCGCCAGGCATTATGGGGGGAAAAACGACCTTCGCTTGCCGTATATATCCCCCCTTTACGGAGAACTTCAGGGTCTTCCGCCCATACTCATTTATGTGGGCGGAGATGAAACTCTGCTGGACGATTCGGTCCGTTTTGCAGAAAAAGCTGAGCAGGCGGGTGTAGACGTCACATTGAGAATCGGGGAGGGGTTGTTTCATTGTTATCCCGTCTGCGCGCCTCTTTTTCCGGAAGCCACGCAAGCAATGGAGAAGATTTGTGCTTTTATCAAAACGCACATAGCATCATAAAGACAATATCCTGCCATTTATTGTTCCAGCAGTTTTCTCAGCATGGAGTATTCCGGAAGTTCCGCCTGCACAGGTATTTTAATAAGTTGCCGGGGATGCGGGGCAACCTGCAGGGAATTTCCGTCCTCGTCGTACATGGCACTGATCCGAAGTTTTATGGGTTCTCCCACCGGCGTGAGTATCTCAACTTCATCACCGGCTGCAAAGCGGTTGCGCTGTTCCACAAGGGCCCATCCCCTCTGCGCATCATAGCCCCGGACCAGACCAATAAATTGATAGCGCCGCGGGTAAGTGCTGCTGCTGTACTGCTGGCCTGCTGCGCCCGGCCTTCCGAAAAGAAAACCGGTGGTAAACTCACCGTGGCTCACCTTGCCTATTTCTTCCAGCCAGGCATCCCCAGCAGAGCAATCCGTCCTGCCCTTGATGCAGGCGTCTATGGCCTCGCGGTAAGCTTTCACGACCCCGGCCAGGTAATAAACGCTTTTCATTCTCCCTTCAATTTTAAAACTGTTAATCCCGGCCGCAGCAAGCTCCGGGATATATTCAATCAGGCAGAGGTCACGTGAGTTCAAAATGTAAGAGCCCCTCCCATCCTCTTCCAAGGGCAGGTACTCCCCCGGTCTTTTTTCCTCAACAAGGGCATAACGCCAGCGGCACGGCTGGGCGCAGTCGCCCCGGTTGGCATCCCGTCCGGCAAGATAGCTGCTCAGCAAACACCGCCCGGAATAGGAAATGCACATTGCTCCGTGTACAAATACCTCCAGTTCCACCTCTGCCCGCTCCCGGATCTCACGAATTTCCTCAAGAGACAATTCTCGGGCAAGGATAATGCGGGAAATACCTATTTTTTCCCAAAAACGGGCAGAGACCCAGTTGGTTGTATTGGCCTGCGTGCTTAAATGCACCGGCAGATCCGGATGCTGCTCTTTTACCAGTTCCAATACTCCGGGATCGGACACAATAACCGCATCTACACCGGCTGCCCGAACAGCATTGAGATAAGCGGGAAGAGCGGCCAGATCGCAGTTGTGCGCAAAAATATTCACTGTCACATAAACCCGGACTCCCTTTTCATGAGCAAAACGTACTCCTTCAAACATTTCGTCTTCGCTGAAATTGCCAGCCCCGGCACGAAGCCCGAAATGCCTCCCGCCCAGGTAGACAGCATCAGCGCCGTAAAGGACAGCTACTTTCAGCTTTTCCAGGTCTCCGGCAGGCGCTAATAGTTCCGGTTGTTTCACTGCAGATACCTCGCTTTGATACATTGATTAACTGCATAAGGAATAACAAGGGACTACTTATTTGACAAGCAGAATCGGGACTTCTACGTATTTTAAAATGCTTTCGGCCACGCTGCCGAGCACCATTAGCTTTTCTAAACCTTTCTTGCCATGAGTTCCCAGCACAACAATATCAGCTTCCGTTTTTCTTGTTATGGTAATCAAATCTTTACACGGATCCCCGAGGATAATAAGTTCATCCATTATTACATCTGCTTTTTTTGCTTTTTTCTTTAAATTTTCTAATATGAGTTTGCCTTCATCTTCAAGAACATCAAATGACTCTTCAAAGCTTTCATCAATTAGATAAACGCCCACTATTTTTGCACCGTATTTGCCGGCCATAGAAATGGCCGCATCTTCTGCTCTTCCTGCAAATTCGGAACCATCTGTTGGAACTAAAATCGTTTTAAACATTTCATGCACATCCTTTACGCTAAGTTATTATACAAAATTTCGGGGCACAATCATACTTCATCAACAGATCTGATCTAAGATAATTATACCATTGAATAGTAACCACTACGAGCAGAATTCCGGGGAATCAGCAAACCGTATTTCCCCTGCATATACCCGGCTATCTTGCAAATACTACAAGCAGCAAATGCTTGCATAAAGGCAAGTCGATAAGGAGATGAAGCTGTTGAAAAAGAGAATATTTTGGGGGCTGCTGGCAGGAATCATCGGAAGTATCGCCGGGGCAATGATATTATGGGGATCGTGGCTACTCCCCTCTCTCGGATTGCTGCTGACAAGAGTTGATATTGTTAACGGTGCCTCGGCCCTGCTTGTTTTCGGGGCGATAGGCGGAATTGTTTATGCTCTCGTGATGGGAGAAAGAAAGTTAAGGCTGGGCAATACAATTATTGCCGGTCTGGTTTTGGGCGTTCTCCTGTGGTTCATCGGGGTATTAATCATCGTTCCCGTTATTCTTGGTTTTCCTCCCCAGCTCAGGAACCCTCTTGATCACTGGACACCCCTGCTGGCTTTTAGCTTATATGGTATTATTGCTGCGCTATTGTACAGCAGGTGGGCCCTGCGCCAGCCTGTGCAAAGAAGCTATATCGCCCTGGGCCTGCTCGTTTTAGCGGTTTTTTTAACGCCCGTTATGCTCCGTGCCGCCGTCAGCACCGAACCGGAGGACCTGGAACTTCTGCAGGGCTACCGGGCGGAAGTTGTGGCCAAGGGATTTACCTTCCCCACAACCCTGCTGGTTGATGAAAATGAAAACATCTATATTGCTGAGGCAGGCTATGCCTACAGACCTAAAACAACTATTGCCAGAATAATAAAAGTCGGGGTAAACGGCGGTATGGATGAGATAGCCAGAGATTTTGAAGGACCGATTAACGGACTGGCGATGAAGGAAAACAAGCTTTATGTTTCACACCGGGGTAAAATCACGGAACTTGACCTGGAAAGCAAGGAAAGAAAAGATCTTGTCCGGGGTCTGCCTTCCCTGGGGGATCACCACAACAATGATCTGCTCTTTGGAGAAGACGGGGTTCTTTATTTCGGACAGGGTGCGGCTACTAATGCGGGGATCGTAGGCACAGATAATTTCATTTACGCCTGGGCGGACAGGTATCCTGATTTTCACGATGTCCCCTCCCGCAATTTTGTGTTAACCGGAGAAAACTATGAAGCCTTGGATCTGGGCACTCCCGACCCGGCCGATACAAAGACGACAGGCGCCTTTGCCCCCTTCGGACAGGAAAGAGAAGAAGGCGAAGAGGTGGAAAAACGCGTTCCTGCCAGCGGGGCAATCCACTGCTTCGACCTTGAGACGGAAACTCTTTCTGTTTATGCCGACGGCCTGCGAAACCCTTTCGGCCTGGCACGAGGGCCTGACGGCACGCTGTACGCCACAAATCTAGGCTATGACGACCGGGGAGAAAGGGCTGTCAAA
>CAYQQF010000084.1:0-7572 GCA_964419485.1 uncultured Dethiobacter sp. | reverse complement strand
CTTCAATATGACCCCCAAGGACTTATATGAAAGGTTACGCTTAAGAGGCATACAGTCAAAAAAATCTTTTGATATTTTTATATCTCACAGCTTGTTAGATCAAAAAAAAGTGATACATTTATTTAAGGCTCTTAACAAGCAAAAATTGGTTTGCTATTGCGATTTTACTAGCGACAATGATTTTTTAAAACGTAGTTTGGCGGGTGAATACACGAAAGAAGTTTTGAAAAAGCGAATAGAACAATCAGGCTATATTTTATACGCATGTAGCGATAATTCTTCTCAATCTGATCTTGTCCCCAACTCCGTTGAAATTGCCATACATAGAATTGCTCCAAATATCTCCCATTAGCTATGAATTATGCTGTTATGACCTCTAAAATATTGTCTGTATGGCTTGATAGCATGAATGTGAGTATAGGTAATTGACGATAGCCTTTGATTCTTCTAAACCCACGTTCTGCTTCTATAAAACCAGCGGCAGCATGCCTTAGTGCCATTTCACCGTTCTTAAAATTTGAAACCCTGCGGATAATGCTGCGGCAAGCCGAATTGGCAGATTCCATAGGATTAGTGCTGCAAAGTGTTTCACGAAGCAAACCGGGGATCCTCAGCTGATGTACAGTCAGTGTCTCCTCCAGCCCTTCTAATAGGCTTGCTGATGCTTTGGGATAGCGGTGCTCTAACTTGCCGGCAAGGTCCATAAGCTTGCTTTTTGCTGCCTTATATTCGAATTCCCTGTAAGCCAGGGTCATAGATAGGGATACATTGGCTTGTTCAGATTCCGGCAGGTAAGAGAGCACATTTCGTTTCTTGTGCACTTGGCAGCGCTGGATAAGGGCTAGGGTGCCAAAGGTGTCTGTTATGGCTTTGTGCAGGGCCTTGCCTCCATCTATGATGTAAAGCCTTGGGCAAGAAGGATCCAGTCCCCGGCTGATAAGGTCATCAAGCAGGCCCTTGGCAACAATGCTGTTTTCCGAGCCACCTTCGACTATCCCCAGGATGCGCTTTTTTCCTTCATCATCGATGCCCATGGCAGCCAAGATGGTCATTTTGCCGAGCTCAAGACCGTCGAGCATCATAACTGGATAGTTTTGGTTCAGGGGACGTTTAAAGAATTCCTGCATAAGGGTTTCCATCCCGTCGATAAACCGGCGACTGACTTCGCTTTTGCTGGTACAGATGGCATTGGTGTTGTCTTCTCCATCAAGGGCACGTATGTATTTTCTGGTGCTTACTCCTGATAGTAATTTTGCCATAATAGCTTTGTTTAGCTGGTCTTCTGCTTGGAACAGGGCTAGTGTTTCCAGGGAAAGTTCGCCGCTGCCATCCAGGGCCCTGGCTCTGGGGCGGTCCACCCTGATTTTCTTGCCACCCATGACTACTGTGGTTTTTTCTGTGCCGTGGCGATAGGCGGTGCGATCTTCGTTGTTATGTTTTCCCTTGGGACCGGTATGCTGTTCTATGTCTTCTTCCAGCATCATGCGCATGACCTCCAGACCGAGTGACATTGATAGTTCCATTAGCCCATGCCTGGCTTTTTCGTGAAGGATTGTGCTGTTAATTATTTGAATACTTTCGTTGACGGATCCTTTGTTTTCCTGGTATACTTTCATTACGACAGCTCCTTTTTGTTATTCTGATGGTATACTTGTTGATGACTTTATTCTATCAGAGTAATTTGGAGCTGTCATTTTCAATTTCCACGGAGTACAGGGCAGGATCGAGCTGACGGGATGGCGTGTATAAAAAGGAACGGTGGGAGGACGATCGTTCAGGATCCCTCCACCGCGGTTATCTCCAGTATGCCACAGGCTGTTATTAAAAACGGTTCGGCCGATGAGATTGTTCCCCTGGAGCAGATTGCCGGCAGCGTTTCGCGTTTGCTTCTTCAGAAATATGGGGAGGAGAGATAACCTTGTTTCCGGGAACGTGGGATTTTAAACAGTTTAAAGCTGCTTTTTTTAAAAAAACGGGTTTAGATCTGGAACGTTATAAGGACAAACAGATGGAGCGGCGGATTTTACAGCTAATGCACAGGGAGAACAAACCCGACTTTAGACTTTTTTTTGACTACCTTGCCGGTTCTCCTCCTGCTATGGAGCATTTCATGAATTATCTGACCATCAATACTTCGGAATTTTTTCGGGACGAAAAGGTTTACAACCGCCTGCAGGAGAATATTTTTGTCGAGCTGCTGCAAAGAGAGCCCGGCACTCTTACAATATGGAGCGCAGGTTGTTCCATCGGAGCAGAACCTTATACCATCGCCATAGCCATGGATCTTTTGAGGGCATTGGGAAGGGTGCGGATCATTGCCAGCGATATAGATGATCAAGCACTGAAGATCGCGGGAAAAGGATGCTATTCTGATAAACATTTGGGGAAAACCCGGGAAGAAATTATTAACAAATATTTTGTAACCGAAGGAGAAAACTATTGTATCATTCCTGAAATCAAGCAAGCCGTAACTTTTAAACGCCACAACCTGCTGACCGATTCTCCCTTTTCGGACTGTCATATGATTTTCTGCCGCAATGTTTTCATCTATTTTAAGCAGGAGACCCAGGAACTTTTACTGCAGCATTTTTCCGGAGCTTTGAAAAACGGCGGGTACCTGGTGATCGGTTCGGCGGAATATATCAGCAATCCGGCAAAATTAGGATTGGTAAAACTTTATAATACAATTTATCAAAAAAATAGTTAAAAATAACATCTATATTTTAAATAAATTCACACAAAATAATAAGGCCTCCGCGAAAATTGCTTGAGGGAGTGAGGGCCTAATGCCTCGTAGTAGACGTCCCGGCGTCATGTCTGAAGCTTTGAAATATGAGCTGGCAGAAGAACTGGGTGTCGGTGAAACGGTCCGCAGAGAAGGATTTGGCGAGGTTACCTCCCGTAACTGTGGAAATTTAGTTAAAAAAGCCATTGAAAGGGCGGAACGAACCGTTTCTTCTCCGAAACAATAGCGGATGGCAGGGTATACCTTAGGGTATACCCTTTTTTATACTCTAGAAGTTAATCCGCAAAAAGGATTTTACAAAATGATGCAGAATACTTCAAAGAAGCTTTATTCCGGCCTGGAACCGTATTAAACTTGCGGTATTTGCCGGGCCGAGGATCTAAGGTATGGGTTCGGAGGGACTATTTATATGGAAGAGTTAAAGACTGCTAGAGATGTAAAAGCTTACCAGGTAAAAGAAGGACGGGTATTTCATAGTGCAACCCATGAAGAGATACTTTCGGGATTAACTTCGGATCTTTATTTTGTTCGTACACGGGAACTTTTATCTCACGCCGGCAGAGAAACGACCCCCGTGGTGGCTGAAATTTTCTCGACCCGCGGTGGCGTCCTCTGCGGGACAGAAGAGGCTGTTCAGATGCTGCAAGGGAAAAATGTTTCTCTCTGGGCTGTGCCGGAGGGGGAAGAAATAAAACCCAAAGATGTTGTTATGCGCATTGACGGCTCCTATGACGAGTTTGCCATGTATGAGACGGCACTCCTGGGAATAATGGCCAGTTCCAGCGGATGGGCTACGGCGGCCCGGGACTGTAAAAAAGCCGCCGGAGAAAAACCCATTTTTTCTTTTGGGGCACGCCATATCCACCCTGCCGTTGCACCCGTTATGGAGAGAGCTGCAATTATCGGCGGAGCGAATAATTGCAGTTGTATCCTGGGCGCCAAGCTTCTCGGCAAAGAGCCGGCCGGTACAGTCCCTCATGCTGCGGTTCTTATTATTGGAGATACTGTCAAGACGGCTCTTCTTTATGATCAGGTTATGCCTGCTGATTCTCCGCGTATTATTCTCGTTGATACCTTTAAGGATGAGGCTGAAGAAACACTCAGAGTGGCCGAAGCTTTGGGGGAGCGGCTGGACGGGGTCAGGCTGGATACTCCCGGAGAAAGAGGCGGCGTTACCCGGGGTCTGGTCCAGGAAATTAGAGCCAGGCTGGACCAGAGAGGATTTCAAAATGTGAAAATTTTTGTTTCCGGGGGCTTAAACCCTGAACGCATTGCCGACCTGTCCGAAGCCGGTGCAGATGCTTTCGGTGTCGGCAGTTTTATTTCTTCAACCGATCCTCTTGATATGACAATGGATTTAAAAGAGATAGAGGGACGCCCTCTGGCCAAGAGGGGGCGTATCCCAGGGATTACTTCAAACCCCAGGCTTGTGCGTTATCTTTAAAATGGAAATAAAAATGCTGTCTCATGCCAAAATAAATCTTACCCTGGAGGTTCTTTACCGACGTTTTGATGGCTTTCACCAGTTAGAAACCGTAATGCAGGAACTCCGACTCGCGGACGTGCTTTATCTGGAGGACTTACCAGGGGAGAGAATCGAATTGACCTGCGATCATCCTTTGCTGCCCGCGGATGAAAGGAACCTTGCCTACCGGGCTGCAGAGTGTTTTCAGTCAAGGTATGCTCCCGGGAGAGGAGTAAAAATCCGGCTCAACAAAAAGATTCCTCTGTCTGCCGGTTTGGGTGGGGGCAGCAGCAATGCGGCTGCTGTCTTAAAAGGGCTTCAGGTTCTCTGGAATATTTCTTTAAAAGAAGAATCGCTTTTGGAAATGGCCGGCCGTCTGGGTTCTGATGTTCCTTTTTTTCTGTATGGAGGGACAGCCCTGGCTACAGGGCGCGGTGAACTGGTCAGACCACTGGCTCCATTTCCTCCGGTAAAGGTCCTGCTCGTTTCTCCGGCGGATTTTATGCTTTCTACCGGTCGGGTTTACAATGCCCTGGTTCTGGATAAAATGGCAGATAAAGATAAAACTAAAAAATTTGTCCGCATTTTGGAAAAGGAAAGAGAAACATGCTTACTGCCCCGCTTACTGGATTTGCTTACCAATGATCTGGAAACGGCAGCTTTTTCTCTGGAAAAAGAAATCAAGTTTCTTAAAGAGCAACTGCAGCGTTTTGGGCTTACAGCGCTGTTGTCCGGCAGCGGGCCGACTGTTTTTGCTCTTTCGACGGAAAAAGACAGGCTTGAACAGATCTGCAAAGAGCTGGCAGCTCGGGGCTATAATGCGATATTGACGGAGACAAAAGGGCCTTCTTAAAGGTCTGTAGATAGGCGGTGGATTGCAAATGATTGACTGTGTAATCCTGGCAGGCGGAGGAAGCGGTGAACTGGCCCGTCAGGAAGGAGTTTCCAACAAGGCTCTGATAAAAACCGGCGAAAAGGAAATGGTTCGTATTGTCCTGGATGTTTATCGACAGATGGAGGAGATCGGCAGGATTGTCCTGGTTGGTCCGGAAAAGGAAATGTCCTTTTTAAAGGATGATTACCACGTGGAAATTCTTCCCGAAAGCAATTCGTTAATAGGGAACCTGGTCCTGGCCGGCCGCTTTTTGCAGACGAGTAACCACTTGTTGATCAGTTCTGCAGATACTCCGCTGTTATCTGTCCGTGCAGTCCAGGATTTTATTCAGCAGTGCCGGCCATTTGATTGCGATTTTTATTATCCTATTGTGCGGAAAGAGGAGAGTGAAAAAGTATTTCCGGGAGAAAAAAGGACATTTATCAGCTTAAAAGAAGGAACTTTTACGGGGGGGAACCTTTTTTTAGTTAATTCCGCAGTTATTGAACCTTCGGCTCCCATCGTCGAAAAATTTTTGGAATCCAGGAAAAACCCTCTGAAGATGGCTTCCCTTCTGGGGACGGGTTTTGTCCTGGGCATGCTGGTAAAAAAATTGTCCATTCCCCAGCTGGAAAAGCGTTTCTCCGGTCTCTTAAAGATCAAAGCCAGGGCTGTCATCAGCCCTTACCCGGAAATCGGTTTTGATGTGGATAAGCCTTCCGACCTGGAACTAATTCGCCGGAAACTGTAATGTTTTTGGAAAGGTGGAAAAGTACAATGAAAGATTCCTGGGCTGTAATTTTAGCTGCGGGAGCGGGAACCCGTATGAACTCATCCCTGCCCAAGGTTCTGCACCTTTTATGCGGCAAACCGCTTCTCTGGCATGTTTTAACTGCCGCGCAGCATGTGTCGGAGAGGCAGGTTATTGTTACCGGTTTCGGATCGGAGAAGGTAAAAGAATATTTTGGTGATAAATATATCTATGTCGATCAGGATCGGCAGCTGGGAACCGGGCATGCACTTCAAAAGGCACTGCCTTATCTGCCGGACCGGGGAGAAATCCTGGTGCTCTGCGGAGATACTCCCCTGCTGGAGGGGGGAACACTGGAGGAGCTTCTGGCCGTTCATCGTAAAAACGAGGCCGCCGCCACGGTTCTTACGGCAGTTCTGGAAGATCCGACCGGCTATGGACGGGTTATTCGAAGCACGGTCGGCCGGGTGGAAAAGATCGTGGAAGAACTGCACGCAACCGGAGAGCAAAGAGCTGTGCGGGAAATTAATACGGGTAGTTATTGTTTTGATCTTTATTCGCTGAAAAAATTGCTTCCCGGTCTCCCCATCAATTCTCAAAAAGGAGAATACTACCTGACAGACTTGATCCCCATGATGCTGAAAGCAGGGTTTAGAGTGGAAGCCTGTCCGGTCGGTGAGGCGCGCTCTGCCCTGGGGATAAATGATCATATCCAGCTGGCTGAAGCTGCTGCTGTTATGCGGCAGAGAATCAATGTGAAGCTGATGCAAAGCGGCGTGGCCATGTTAGATCCATCTTCCGTCTATATTGATGCCGGTGTGGAAGTAGGACGGGATACGGTTCTGTATCCCCAGACGATCCTTGAAGGAGAGACAAAAGTCAAAGAGGGTTGCCGTTTGGGTCCGGGTATTCATCTGAAGGATACCCTGGTGGAAGCCGGCGTTGTCTGCAGGCAGTCCGTTGTGACGGAAAGCAGGCTTTCAGCAGGTGCGCTGGTTGGCCCCTTTGCCTGTATTCGTCCGGGGAGCGTGATCGGCCCCGGGGAAAAAGTGGGGATTTCGTAGAAGTAAAAATAGTATCAAAAAAAAGAAGAATAGTAGCAGGAAAAAGGATAATCTGTAGAGAACCCATCCTTCTGGTGATCTTCTCCAACAAATATATGAGAGAAACATTATAGGAGGGTTAGGCCTTGTCACCGAAAAAACAAATAAAAATCTTTACAGGGACTTCAAACATTTCTTTGGCCAAGGATGTTGCAGAATTTATCGGAATTCCACTGGGTCTTTCCGAGATTATCCGTTTCAGTGATGGAGAGAGTTCGGTTTCTATAGGTGAGAGCGTCAGGGGAAATGATGTTTTTGTCATACAGTCTCTTTGTAATCCCGTTAATGATCATCTTTTCGAATTGCTAATTTTTATTGATGCCCTTAAGAGAGCCTCTGCCGGGAGAATTAACGCGGTTATTCCTTATTACGGTTATGCTCGCCAGGACCGAAAAATGAAAGCCCGCGATCCTATTACGGCCAAGCTGATTGCTGATATTATCTCCCGGGCCGGAGCGGAAAGAGTCATGTGCATGGACCTTCATGCCGGGCAGATCCAGGGTTTTTTTGATATTCCGGTCGATCATCTTGTGGGTATCCCTATCCTGGCCCGTTACCTGAAACAAAAAGAGATCCAGAAAGGCGTAGTCGTTTCTCCTGACCTTGGGGGGGTAACCAGAGCCCGTGATCTGG
>CAYQQF010000083.1:0-7581 GCA_964419485.1 uncultured Dethiobacter sp. | reverse complement strand
CACTGGTTATGAAGAAGCAGTTGCTGCAGATGGAGATAAGGCAAGTTGAGGTACAAATAGAAGAGAAACGTCTGGAGCGGGAAAATATGTACGCCGAGCTGATGAGCTGGGTTCATGTATTTGGAGAGGAGATAAATCTTGCCGAACTGGTCAAAATTAAAGAGGCAGATTTAAGCTCAAACAACATTGCCGGTGTAGATATCCCTGTTTTAAGAGAAATTATCTATGAGAAGATTCCCTATGACCTTATGGTATACCCCCTGTGGGTAGACGCCGGTATAACAAAGCTGAAAGAAATTTTTTCCAGAGACATGGAACTGTCTGTCCTGGAAAAGCAGGCAGACTTATTGGGAGATGAGCTGAGAGTTACCACACAACGAGTCAACCTGTTCGAAAAAGTTAAGATACCTGAAACAAGGGAGAACATCCGGACAATCAACATTTTCCTTGGCGATCAGCAGACAGCAGCCGTTGTGCGGGGCAAAATGTCCAAAAGTAAACTGGTGAGGGGGGCGTAAGCTATGATTATAGAGATGAAAAAAATATCTATGGTTGTCCAAACCAAAGATAAAGAATCAACTCTAGATTTACTGGGTGAGCTTGGCCTTGTCCACCTGGAAGACTTTCAGTGTTCTTCCCCGGAAGTCGAGAAAGCTATGTCCAAAAAGAAAAAGGCGGAAACTGCCTATACTTTTTTGGCGGAATACAAAACCAAGGAAGAACTGCCGCCGCCATCTTTAAGCCCGGCTGAGGCGGTAGAGGATGTGTTGCAGATCAGGGAGAATCTTCAGGCCGCTAGGGAGCGAGTAGAAACCTTAGAGAAGAGAATTACTGAACTGCAAAACTGGGGGGATTTTGAGCCCGCAGACTTTAAATTCCTCGCGGCCAAAGGCTGCCATCTTAAAATCTATACTGTTTCCCGTGATAAACGCGAAAAAATAAATGATATCCAGGGTGACGTAGTGGTTTTAAGAGAGGACAAAAAAGGTCTTGCTTTTGCCCATATTACCAAAGAGCCTGTGACCCTGGAGGATTTTGAAGAATTTATCATTCCTCCACAAAGCCTCAGCACTATGCAGGCAGAAAAAAATGCCTTAACGGGAAAAATCGCGGAAATCAGCGAAGAAGCACAAAAGCATTATGGCCTCCGGCCTGCTTTAAAGGCCCATATGGATAGTTTGGAGTCGAATCTTAAGTATTGGATTGCTAAGGCAAATGCGATGGATGAAGAAAACCTTACCGGTATCGTCGGTTATCTTCCAGTTGACGAGGTGGAGGCTGTACAAAGTTGGGCGTGCCAAAATTCGGTGGCCATAGCCATAACAGATCCTGACCCGTCAGAGACAGATTCCATACCCACTCTAGTCCGCAATCCCAGGTGGCTGCAAATTATCGAGCCTGTTTTTAAGTTTTTGGGGATTGTGCCCGGTTATAAGGAACTAGATATCAGCTTAGTTTTTCTTTCTTTTTTCACCATATTCTTTGCCATGATTATCGGGGATGCTGCCTATGGTGTAGTCATTTTCCTGGGAGGATTGGGGTTAGTATTCTACAGCAAGTCCAAAAAAAAGGAGATCCCTTTGGCTGCATGGACTTTTACCGTCCTTGGTCTGGCCACAGTAATTTGGGGGACTATAACCGGTTCCTGGTTTGCAAGTCCTGAACTCATCGAGGGCACTTTCCTGGAAAGACCGATAATTCGCCCGCTTACGGAGGGATTTAACTTTTATACCCCCGCCGGGGACATTTATAAGGAATTAAATGGGCAGGATGTCATTATGCTGTTTAGTTTCATTATTGGTTTAGTCCACCTGACTATCGCTCAGGTTTGGAACTTTTTACGGGCTCTAGCCCAGCGTTCACTGCAAGCTGTGGGTCAGGTTGGCTGGATACTGATAAATTTTGGTCTCTTCTACCTGGTCCTGGATATGGTGATGAACTTTAATCTTGACGAGGCCTTAGGCGCAGGAGGTGTTATCTCCGGCATAAGTTTAAATTTAATTTTTGTCGGACTTGCGCTGGTGGTCATCTTCGGCTCACAAGAGACTCGCTTTATTAAAGGACTTCTTGCCGGCCTTGGAGAGGCGCCCAGCACTGTCCTCGGGATTATCGGAGCTTTTGGTGATATTATTTCCTATGTAAGGCTTTTCGCCGTGGGGCTGGCTGGAGCTGAAATCGCGAAAGCTTTTAATGAGATGGGCGCTCCCCTTTTATCGGGCAAAACCTTTATTTTTGGAGTGCTGATCTTGCTTGTCGGGCACGTTTTCAATTTCGTGCTCTGCGTCCTGGGAGTGTTGGTTCACGGGATTCGTTTGAAAACGTTAGAATTCTCCGGCCGTCTTGGTATGCAGTGGTCCGGTCACGAGTATTCCCCCTTCAACGTTCGCAGAGATATCGCCTACTCAGCAGATATATTTGCTGAGACGCGAAAAGTGAGTCCCTCCAGTGGTTTATCGGAAAACATTAGTTGAATGAAAACATAACAACGAAAAGGAGCGTAATAATATGGTCGAGTATGGATTAATGGGTATCGGTGCAGCACTTGCTATTTCTGCTTTAGGTACCGGACTGGGCGTCGGTGCGGCCGGGCAGGCAGTTGTCGGGGCGTGGAAGAGGGCTTTTATGCAGAATAAGCCGGCGAACTTTATGTTATTGGCTTTCACGGGTTTCCCCCTCTCGCAGACTTTTTACGGCCTGATTTTAATGAATAGCATCGTAGCATCCATGCACCTTTTAGACAGCGGTGCTGTACTTGGCATCGGTGTTTTTGGCGGTATGGCCATCGGAATGTCCGCCTGGATGCAGGGCGTGGCCGGTGCCGGCGCGGCTGACGCTTATGGAGAAACGGGCAAAGGGTTCACCAACTATGTTTTGGTTCTTGGTGTCATAGAATCCATTGCTTTGCTGGTGATGGTGTTTTTAATGACGATTATCGGCACCCTAACAGCGTAATTCCTGCGGAGATCTTTCTCCTTTGCGGTACTTAAAAAAGGTAAGGATCCCGTTTTCAAAACAGATTGTTTACATGGCAGGAACAAAGTTTCCTGCCATATTTATTTTTTTCGGGATGGATTCCCTGACAATACGTGCCGAATGCAAAAACTGCTCTTTTTCTTCATCGTTCATTTTTAGAGGCAAGACTCGTTCAATTCCCTGTCTTCCTATAATACAGGGGAAACTAAGAAAAAGATCGTTAATACCATAAATGTTTTCTATCAGCGTAGAAACCGTGAGAACGGAATGCTCATCCCGCAGAATGCTTTCCGCAATTCTTCTTACGGCGAGAGAAATGGCAAAATATGTAGCTCCTTTTCCCTGAATAATTTCATAAGCAGCCTGGCGTACATCGTACGAAATTTCGTCACGGCTTTCCTGGGAATATAAATCATGGAAATTAGAACAAAATTGTTCTATAGGGACCCCGGCCACATTAGCTCTGCTCCAGACGGGAACTTCCGAATCGCCGTGTTCCCCAACCACATATGCATGCATATTCCTGGCGTCAAGCTTACAGCGGGCGCTGAGCATATAACGGAAACGGGAAGTATCCAGCACAGTTCCGGAACCAAAAACCTTTGTGCCCGGCAGTCCGGATACTTTCCAGGCGATATAGGACATCACATCTACAGGGTTGGTTACTATGATTAAAATGGCTTCACGTGTATATGTAAGTATATCTTCAACAATTTGTGTCATAATACGTGCATTAATTTCCACAAGTTCCAGACGCCTTTGGCCGGGTTTTTGAGGCGCGCCGGCTGTAATGATAATAATATCAGCGTTGCTGCATTCGTTATAATTTCCGGATTTAATTATGACTGGACGGATAAAGGAGGCGCAGTGATTGAGATCCATTGCCTCAGAACGAGCTTTTTCTTCAATTTTATCAATTAAAACGATCTCTTGTGCTGTTCCTCCCAGCATAAGAGCATATGCCGCTGTCGAGCCAACAAGACCTGCCCCAACCACAACAACTTTCGCCATAAAACCCGCTCCCTTAGCTAATTCTTTTGTTATTAAATAATTTTTTAGTAATAATTTAAATATATCCTGTTTTGCGGATATTTATTCCGTATTAAGCGGTATATGATCTTATTACAGTTGAGGGAATGTTTTAACAGAAAATGAATATAATAATGTAACAGCAGGCATATTAGAAGGGATTAAATGGAATGGCCAAAATAACCAGTATAATTAATGATTTGTCGCATGTCCTTCTTGGAGAAAAAGATCCCCTGAATAGCGATCAAAACGTTCTTGATAATTACGTCCTTTTAGAAAAAGCGAAGCAGGAATGGCAGGCTGCACTTTCGTTTTTTAATAATGTCACTGAAGAAAATCAAATTGATCGCGCCATTTATCGGCTAAATGCCGCAGAAAAGTACTATGGGTATATGCTGCAGCAAGTAAAAAAAGATCACTGGTACAACAGAACAGTGAAAAAAGAGGTGTAAAAATGACTTCCAATCTTGACTTAAACTTTGTCATAGCCTTTTTATTCGGTTTGCTTCTTTTATACCTTTTAGTTCGAGTTCTTTATGTACCATTAAAAATGGGATTAAAGCTTCTGGGTAATGCGGTAGTAGGAGGGCTCATTTTGGCGATATTTAATGTTATAGGTTCATTCTGGGGTATCGCGATTGGCATTAATGTATTTACCGTTTTCTTAACGGGATTTCTTGGTATCCCGGGGATTATCTTATTACTTGTATTGCAAAACTTAACTGCATAAGGATTGTTTTTGACATATCTCAATTAAAAAAACCTGCTTATTGTAAAGCAGGTTTTTTAATTAATGCATATTTAACCCAACAGTCCATAGATATTCTCACGTTGCAGTTGTGTCTGCCCGAGCAATGATAATCCGGCATTTGCAGTAATGGTATCCCGTACTTTTTCCATTATTTTTTCTGCATATTCCTTTTCTCGAATGACCGTTAAACTGGCTGAAATATTTTCCCTCGCGATCAATTTTTCTGTAATAGCGCTTTTAATATTTTCTTGTGAATTTTTAACTTGTAAAATATTTTCGGAAATATTGTCGATACTTTGTTCCGGATAATTCTCCGATTTGTCAGCTGAATCATTACCAAGATTTTCACGTATGCGCAACAGTTTTTCCTGACTCTTTTTCAGGGTCATTTCATGTTCCTGCAATCTGCAAAGCTGTTGTTGCAGTGTTTTTATTTCTTCCATGTAAATTTTCAATCGGCTGCGCACCTTATTGATTCTGTCCTCTTCTCCACTTTCTGAAGGATTACCAGAGGTAATTGCACTAAGCGGCTTTGAATCGCTATTTGCTTTGCTGAAAAACTGTTCTCTGCGTTGAAGGAAAAAAGAATTGGCATTAATTTTCATTTCAGGATCCATCCTTTTTAAAAGTATCAAAACTCTTTTTCTAATAATGATCATCGGCAAAAATTTCTAAAAAGTAAAGCGCATAGATAGGAAAAGTGTGTTAAAATAATGGAAAAAAGCAGGATCAGGGAAGCTATGGTACAAAAATCTCGAAAATTTGGCAGATTTGCCTGGATAATTATACCTTCGTTAATAATAATAGTCTTGATTTTTTTGTATCCCGGTTTTTTATATCTAAACGATTCTTTTAAAGTTAAAGTCGTTCTTGGTTGCCAGTTGTTAGATGTTCCTGTAATTCTGGAGAAAGAGGAAATTTTATTTCCCGTAGTTTTTGTGCAGGAATATTTGGATCCGTCCCTTTTCTGGGATAAAGAAGAGGAGATGCTGACTGTTACGACTGATGAAAAAGTTTTGCAGATGAGAACGGACCAGTTAACGGCATACTTAAACCGCAAGCCCCTGGAGCTTAATTTTCCGGTTGTCTTAATGGACGGAAAGCCTTATCTCCCCATGAAATTTCTCCAGGATTTTTTTCGTATTGAGTTGTTTTATGATCAAGAAACGAATACGATCGTCATTGATAAAGAGGATATCCCTTATCTGGAAGCAGCAGTAATAAAAAATGTATATCTTCGTTCAGCCCCGACTATATGTAAGCCGAGAATTATTCAACTTGAAGCAGGACAAGCAGTAAGAGTTTACAAGGAAGATAACGGTTGGTATTATCTGCGTACGGCAAGTGGCCTGCTAGGTTATGCTCCGAAAAAGGCATTGCAAATGAGGAAGATTATGGTCGGCGGGGATATTTCTTTAAAGAAAAAATACGCGCCCTGGCATCCCTGGGGAGAAAAAATAAGTCTGGTTTGGGAACATGTGATACAAGAAAATCCTGTTGTGGAGAAGATCGGCCCTATGTACGGAGTGAATGTGGTCTCTCCTACGTGGTTTTGCCTTCGTGATGAAGAGGGAAACCTTCAAAACCTGGCCGATTTCAATTATATCAGGTGGGCCAAAGAACAAGGTTATCAGGTTTGGGCCCTGGTTAGCAATAATTTTGACCGGGAAAGGACATCTTCCGTTTTGCGAAGCAGTGAAAAAAGAGAAAAAGTAATAGACCAGCTGCTGGCTTTTTCCAGTCTTTATGAACTGGACGGTATCAATGTGGATTTTGAAAATCTGTACCTTGGCGATGGAGAGTATTTAACCCAGTTTATGCGCGAGCTGGCCCCTATGGCCAGAGAACAGGGCTTAATCCTATCGATAGATGTTACTTTCCCCGGCGGAAGTAAGAACTGGTCTCTGATTTATGACCGCCGGGCTCTGGGAGAAATTGCCGATTATGTTATTGTCATGGCCTATGACGAACACTGGGGTACAAGCCCTGTCGCGGGTTCTGTTGCTTCCCTTCCCTGGGTTGAGAGAGGATTAAGGAATACTTTAAACGAGGTGCCTGCAGAAAAATTACTTTTAGGGGTTCCTTTTTATACAAGACTGTGGGAAATTGAGTATCTGGAAGGCGGAGGAGAAAAAGTCCGTTCCAGCGCTTACGGGATGGAGCGGATACTTGATATCCTAAATAGTGAAGATGCCAAAATCGTTTATGACGAAACAACAGGTCAGAATTACGCCAGTTACGAGAAAGCGGGACATACATACAAAGTCTGGCTGGAAGACCTGCTATCCCTGGAAAGCAGAATTAAACTGACGGAAAAATATCATCTGGCCGGAATCGCTGCGTGGAGGAGGGGCTTGGAAAACCAGGCTGTTTGGGAACTTTTTTCAAAAAAATTTTTTATCGAATAAAGAATTATTTTGTCTTTTGGCAGGATATTTTTTTTATTAATCGAAAAGTTTTCAAAGGTGATGGCTTGTTTTGTTAAAAAAGTAGATTGAAAGCAGGTTGAGGAGGAAAGTTTTGTAATGGAAAATACAAAAATTAATCGTCTTTTTAAGGTTGTATACCTGCTTCTTTTGCACGGCAACATGACGGGTGAACAGTTATCCGGGATGCTTGGCGTTTCCTTGCGAAGCATTCATCGATATATTAAACAACTAAATACACTGGGATTTAACATTACCTCACGTAACGGTGGTTATCGGGGAGGGTATCGTCTTAATCTTTCTTCAGAGATGAAAAAGAAACTGTTGGAGCTTATTTACAGCAAATAAATGCGATAATAATGGGGAACTAAGGGGTGGTCTATTGGATCTAATTATTACATT
>CAYQQF010000082.1:0-7647 GCA_964419485.1 uncultured Dethiobacter sp. | reverse complement strand
AGATAATCTGCCGACTCTTCGATAACCCGCAAGGTATCTTCCTTGAAATGTTTGACAATTTTCCGTGCGTAAACAGGACCGATACCTTTGATAAGACCGCTTCCAAGATACTTTTCGATACCTGCAATCGTGGCTGGGACCGTTTCCCTGTAATCAAAGGCGCTGAACTGCTTCCCGTACTTGCTGTCATATTTCCATTCACCCTTTACGCGCAAAACAGCACCCACATTAACGGCGGCGAGATTGCCGACTACCGTTACAAGATCGGGAAAGCCCCTGGACCTTATTTTGATAACGCTAAATCCGTTTTCTTCATTGCTGTATGTAATTCGTTCCACAATACCGCTTAAATATTCCATCTTCAAACCGCCATTCTTTACGCTGCTACTGCATATTCGTGCCCTCTGCTTCCATTATACCGGCATCTCTCCCAATGAGCAAGAATTTGATTTTCTCTAATTTATTCATGGATGATGTGATTATTTACTTTAGTACACTGATCTGGTAGAATAAAAAAGCATAAATAAAATATATAAAAAGTGGGGGTATTAGAGTATGGGGAAAAAACTTTTATTAGTCTTGCTAGCACTAATGTTGCTGCTCAGCATGACCGCATGTTCATCACCTGAGCAAACCACAGAGCCGACTGAAGAACCGGGTGAAGGGTTAAGTGAGGCAGCAACAGTAGTTGAGGGGAAATTTACGGTAGGTTTCGACCAAAACTTCCCTCCAATGGGATTCGTTGATGACCAGGGAGAGTTTACGGGATTTGATTTGGATTTAGCGGCAGAAGTTGCCGACCGTTTGGAGTTGGAACTCGTTTTACAGCCGATTGCCTGGGACGCAAAGGACATGGAACTCTCCGCTAAAAACATTGATTGTATTTGGAACGGCTTTACGATTAATGGGCGCGAAGATGGATATACCTGGACTACTCCTTACATGTCGAATAACCAGGTCTTTGTGGTAAGAGCTGATTCGGGGATAACCTCTTTTGGCGATCTGGCAGAGAAAACAGTAATTGTTCAGGCAGATTCCAGCGCGGAAGCAGCATTAGCGGACAGGCCGGATTTAGTGGACACTTTTGGTGACTACATAACGGCTGCCGATTATAACAGCGCATTAATGGATCTCGAATCGGGTGCGGTCGATGCAGTTGCCATGGATGATACAGTCGCAAATTATCAAATAGAAAAAAGAGGAGATAATTTCGTTGTATTGGAAGAAGTATTTGCTGAAGAAGATTACGGCGTAGGTTTCTTGTTAGGAAATGAAGCACTAAGGGATCTGGTTCAGGCCACATTGGAAGAAATGGCCGCCGACGGCAAACTGGCGGAAATATCTGAAGTATGGTTTGGTAAAGATATCACCACAATCGGCAAATAAGAAACATCACAGACAGGTTGTTGGAAAAGGGCTGTCCCTGAAGAGATGGCCCTTTCTTTTATGGAAAGATGGAGGTACTGCAAGTGGAATGGACGGTCTTATTATTAAAGTTAAGTGAAGGCTTGTTAGTATCGGTGGAGATATTTATACTTACGCTGCTTTTTTCTCTTCCTTTGGGGCTTTTCGTCTCCTTCGGACGCATGTCGAAAAACCCGATTATCAGAATTCCAATAAAACTATATATTTCAATCATGCGCGGGACTCCATTGATGCTCCAGTTGATGGTAGTCTATTTTGGGCCATATTATATCTTTGGGCTGACAACGCCAAGGAGTTACCGTTTTATAGCAGTTATTATAGGATTTGTTTTAAACTATGCGGCATATTTTGCAGAAATATATCGAGCTGGAATCGAATCCATGCCCGTCGGGCAGTATGAGGCGGCAAAAGTGCTGGGCTACAATAAACACCAGACTTTTATCAAAATTATACTGCCGCAGGTTATCAAACGTATACTTCCGCCGGTCACAAATGAAGTTATTACCCTGGTAAAGGATACTTCCCTGGCTTTTGTTATTTCTGTTTCAGAAATGTTTACTGCAGCAAAAGCTATCGCTTCGGCCCAGGGATCCGTGCTGGCCTTTGTTGCAGCGGGTATTTTTTATTATGTCTTTAATTTTATCGTGGCATTTTTTATGGAATGGGTAGAAAAGAAATTTAATTATTTCCAGTAGGAGGCTGCCGGTATTGAAATTTTTAGAGATTAAAAATTTAAGAAAAAGCTTTGGCGACCTGGAGGTAATTAAGGATATTTCTTTAAATGTTGAGGAAGGACAGGTTGTGGCTGTTATCGGGCCGTCGGGCTCCGGAAAATCCACTCTGTTAAGATGTGCGACACTGCTGGATACAATGGACTCAGGCGAATTGATTTATTTAGGAGAACGCGCTGTTACGACCGGTGCAGACGGGAAAGCTGTTTTAGCTCCGGCCAAGCAATTACAAAAAATCCAGGGCTATTACGGCCTGGTATTTCAAAACTTCAACCTGTTTCCCCATTACTCTGTCATAAAGAATGTTGTGGATGCCTTGATTACAGTCCAGAAAATGAGTAAAACGGAGGCTTTGGCAACAGGCCAAGAATTATTAAAGAAAATGTCTTTGTCCGATAAAGAAGACGCTTATCCGTACCAATTATCAGGAGGCCAGCAACAGCGGGTTTCTATTGCCAGGGCTCTGGCATTAAATCCCAAGGTGCTCTTTTTTGACGAACCCACATCGGCTCTCGATCCGGAGTTAACAGGAGAAATTCTAAGGGTTATCAGGGATTTGGCCGCGGAGCAGATGACCATGGTAATCGTAACCCATGAAATGAGTTTTGCCAGAGATGTGGCTGACCATATTATCTTCATGGATGAAGGCGTTATCGTTGAAGAAGGACCGCCGGAGAAAGTAATTAATAATCCAAAAAATGAACGCACCAGAACGTTTTTAAGCAGATTTGAAAGATAACTTTCTGAACATCCCTTATTCCCGGCCGGCCAGAATGATAATATCTTCAATACGGATATGCAGCCCGAAGCTTTTCTTTAATAACATATTAACAATCCCTGTATGATTAAGGGACATCATGCAGAAACCCGGCAGAAAGGTGGCGCGGCAGCCGAAGGAAGGCTCTTTAGTAATCCTGCCGGCAATGCCCTCAAAACCAATCATGTGATAAGCGACGACATCCTTGCTTTCATGTTCCCGCGAAAATCTGGGTCCTACTACCCATGTATAAAGCAATCCCGTAATAATTTCTGCTTTAATTACCTGTAAAACATGTGGTATGGGGCATCCGGCGCCCATGGGCCGCCCCAGCACATAGTCCCCTTCTTTTATATTCAATTTCTCCACCAGGTCCCCCCGGAAGGGAAGAACTATTTTCCGGGCGGAAATTTCTCCCGGCAACGGTTCAAGGACAAAATCATACGCATGGCCCAAAATATCTTTTTCGGGATATACGGCTTCTGTTATAAAATCTTTTTCGCTGCTGGAATCAGGATCCTTGTAATACGGGCAGTATGTATAATTTTTTTCCCCTGCATTAACCATGCGCAGAAAACTTTTACAGTTCTTTTCCCCACAAAGTCCGCAATTTTTACCCGGAGGCAGCCAGGAAGGTTTTATTTTCCCATGCATCCTATTCACCCCGGTAAAGATATTCGGCAATAGGGCCGTCGAGTTTTTGGATAACACCAAAATGATGCTTCCAGCCAATTTCTTTTTTTCCCACGCAGATTGTACATGTACCCAGCGGTGGATTTCCTTTCAAAACGAGGTTATCTTTATCAATATCCGGTGAATCTGTGATCAGTTTATACAGGCGATGCAAAGAATTACCCTGCAGGGCATTTGTTTCCATAAGGATAATTTTGGTATGTACTTCTTTAATTTTTTGGATCATTACTTCACGTTCTGCCTGGCTGACCAGGTCAATTTTTGTAATAACGGCGATATCTGCCAGGCTGACCATCGCGCCCATTTTCTCGGGAGCATGGATTCCGGAAATGGAACTGAGGACGATAATCCCCAATCCCTGGTTTAAATATGGCGAACAGCGCAGGCATAACCCGGCACTCTCGACAATTAAAAGATCGGCGGCATTTTGCTCCGCCCATTCCACGGCATCTCCCAGGACCATTACTCCGGCGTGATCCGGGCACAAATCTCCTGAATAAACCTTTTTGGTAAGAATGCCGAATTCTTTAGCTAACTCAATATCTTCAAAGGCTTTGACCACATCAATCTTCAAAAAAGCTATGGTTATCTCATCTTTAAACCTTTTGACAATCTGCTTGGTAAGAGAAGTTTTGCCGGCTGAAGGGGGACCCGCAATGACGACAAGTTTCACCGTGATTCACCATCCTGATTTGTTTTCTTTATTTTACTAGGCAAAGTTTACGGCAAGAAAATCAAAAGTAATTGCTTTACCTGCTCTTAATTCATCCCTTACAGTACCAATTTTTTTATCAAGCTCCAAAAGATTTTGTGCAGCCTTAATTTCCGGCTCGTTCTGATACAAAATGTTCTTGACGGCCCCGTTTTTCATAATTATTCTCGTTTTGGTCAACAAGGCAATAACAGGATCATGTGTTACAAAAATTACCATTTTGCCGGCATTGTGTATCAGTTTAACAACTTCCTGTTTAAAAATACCGGCGTTTTCAATTTCATCGAGTAAAATGACCGGAGCTGCACCGATGAGGATGGCATCCGCTATTAGAAGGGATCTGGTCTGACCTCCGGAAAGAACAGTCACTTTGTTGTCTTTTTTTATTTTTTCACCGGTAAAAGTGTTCGCTAAAGCAATTGTATCCTGGATTACTTTTTGATTATGTATCTTTCTGGCACGGGCATGAATCTGTAGAAATTCTTCCGTAGTTAAATCGGCAAAGCATTTGGTATTCTGGGTGATCATGACGATGGGTTTCATGGCGGGGTTGTACCTGACTTCATCTGCCGGTACATCGCCATTGATATTAACGCGCCGTTTAGTGGAGGTATCCCCCTGGGCCAGCAGTTCTATATCGGTAATAAGAGCCGTCTTGCCGCTCCCTGTTGGCCCGACTATGGAAACTGTTTCACCTGCTTTTAAAGTTATATATGTAAAATTTTCTTGACAACCGGCCTTATCAACGCCCGGATAGATTGTAATTTCCTTAATCATTTTGCTGTTTCCACTCCATTTTTTTTATTTAACATTCTAATTTATGTATTATTTATAAAAAGAGTTACCTTAATAAAGACATATTAATAGAGAGATAAAAAAGGCAGAAAAAAACGCCTTTCTTATAAGGCGCTTTATTAAAAACATATTGTCATATTTATAAGCCGCAATGCAATTAATTAAATGACTACTTTTCCAGTTTATTTACTATCTCTTCCCAGATTTCCTTGATTTTCTTTGAAACCGTCCCGTTACTGTATTCTACCACAGACAGCCCCTCAACCATAGCTTCCGTTACAACCTTGTCAAAGGGTACCTTACCCACGACCGGCACTGACAGCCTCCCGCAGTATTCTTCTATTTTCCTTGTATTTTCTTCATCAAGGTCGCATCGGTTGATACAAACAAGAGGAGAAATCTCAAAATGCCGGCAAACTTCCAGCACACGCTCCATATCATGAACACCCGATAAGGTTGGTTCGGTAACGACCAGCGCCACAGAGGCACCGGCCAGAGAGGCGATAACAGGACAACCTATGCCCGGAGGGCCATCAGTAATAATAAATCTACGGTTTTCATCCCGGGCAATCTCTTTGGCGCGGTTTCTAACCAGGGTCACCAGTCTGCCGGAGTTCTCCTCCGCTATCCCCAGGCGAGCGTGAACTAAAGGTCCGTACGGCGTATGAGAAATAAACCACTTTCCGGAAACCACTTCATCAAAAGATATGGCCTCTTCAGGGCAGGCGCGATAACAAAGCCCACAGCCTTCACAGGAAAGAGGTTCAACCTGAAAATCTTCCGATATTGCGTCAAAACGACAGAGCTTACGGCAAAGGCCGCAGCGGATACATTGCTCCTGTTTGATAAAAGCTATCCTGGAAGCTTTAAAATCATGAGTCTCCTGGATAGATGGCCGCATAATCAGGCTCAGGTTGGCAGCATCCACATCACAGTCTGTAAAAACAGCTTCCTTAGTCAGGGCAGCGAAAGAACCGGTAAAAGAGGTTTTGCCGGTTCCTCCCTTACCGCTGATTACCGTAATCTCTTTCATCCGGCATCCACCTCTTTCCTCTCTGCTTTTTGCTTTTCTGTATCAAAAACTGCAGATATTCTCATCCAGAGTTCTTCAAATAGTTTGCGCCATTTATCAGAATGCAGAACCACTGCTTCACCTTTGGCATAGAGCTGGGCCAATCCTTTGTCCCAGGGAATATGCATTAAAATCGATATCCCTTCTTCCTTGCAATAGTCCTCTACACATTTGTTACCGATATCCGAACGATTAATGACCACACCGGCGGGGATACCCAGCTTCTTCAACATTTGTACGGCAAGATCCAGATCATTCAAGCCAAAAGGAGTAGGCTCGGTAACAAGCAAACAAAAATCGCTATCTTTAACCGCTGCCACCACCGGGCATGATGTTCCTGGAGGAGCATCAATTATAACAACTTTTTGTGGATCAATTTTACTTTTTACAGCATTGATTAAAGGCGGTGACATCGCCTCACCGGGATTCAGGCATCCATGCAAAAAATCAATATCAAAAGAGCTTCCCTTTTCAATAACACCGATACTGCGGGGAACCTCTTTAATAGCTTCTTGTGGACAAAAATAAGAACAGGCTCCGCAGCCATGACACAATTCCGGAAAGACAAGAATATTTTCTTTAAGCACTGCAATGGCATTAAAGGAACAAACTTCCTTGCACCTGCCACAGTAGTTGCATTTCTCCTCATCTACTTCCGGGACCGGGATGTTTACCGTTTCCGGAGATTCAAAAACAGGTTTGACAAAAATATGAGCATTGGGCTCTTCAACATCACAATCGATAAACTGCAGCTTTTCCTTTTGTTTTAGTGCCAGAGCAAGGTTAACTGCAACGGTAGTTTTTCCCGTTCCACCTTTGCCGCTGGCAACAGCAATAATCATATCTATCTCTCCATTTCTATACCTGAAAACAGTAATCAATTCTCTTACTTTTGATTCTAATTATTACATCGTTAAAAACCTCTTCTGCCTCCTCTTCCTCCTCCCCCGCCGCCGCCGCCGCCACGGAGTCCGAAATGTTGAGGAACTGTAGAATCTGCAATAAGAGTTAATTTATCCTGTTGATACTGGGCCAGAGCATCTGCCACTGTTCCGCTGATCCCTGTATAAATCTTAATATTGGAAGCGTCCAGAGCAGCAAGAGCTTTCGGTCCAACATTTCCCGCAAGCACCACATCCACACCTTTATCGGCTATAAATTGCGCCGTCTGAACACCGGCACCTCCTGACGCACCTGTACTGGGATTAGGAACATCTTCCAACTTTTCTCCATCGGAATTCGCCAAAACAAAATATAGACATCTTCCAAAACGCGGGTCTACTGCACTTTCTAATCCGGGTCCTTCAGAGCAAATAGCAATCTTCACTTTTTGTTGCCTCCTTTTACCGAATCGTTCGTTCTTACTGCACAGGTTAAACCTTTTGGGCATATGCTCAATATTATTTTAAACTTTTAATGAGCATATGTCAAAAATTATTTTGCCCAATTTGAGCTCTAAAAC
>CAYQQF010000081.1:0-7736 GCA_964419485.1 uncultured Dethiobacter sp. | reverse complement strand
CCATCCTGGTCGTTGCAAGCTGCAGGCCTCCTGCCTGCAGGACCGCTTTCAGCCGCTGTTGTATATTTTTAAGCAGTATGGTTAAACCTTGATTTATGGAGTATTTAGCTCTATACTATTATAAGGCTAAGACAATAGATAAATATTTCAAAGGGAGGAGTTCGTCTAAATGGACCATATCATGGACCATTTCGGGCAGGTTATCGAGCTGTCCGGGACCAATAAGGCGCTGGTCAGAGTTCGAAAGAATTCAGCCTGTGGAAACTGCGGACGTTGTGGCGGGTTTTTCGGCGATCCGGAAGAAAGGCGGGAAATGTTGGTAGAGGTCAATAATCCTATTGGAGCAAAAGCAGGCGAACTGGTACGTTTGGAGGCCAGGGCCGGAGAGATGCTTTTGGCGGCTTTTTTACTCTACGTTGTACCATTAATTGGATTGCTTATCGGCCTTTTTATCGGCAGGAACTGGGCATTAAACGCGGAGCTGGCGACAAATCCGGATCTTTTCGGGATTGGAGTCGGATTCGTTTTTATGGTCCTGATATTCTTTTTTCTGCGCCTGGGAGAAAAAAGAATGTCCTGTGGCAAACGTTTTAAAGCCGTTATTGCTGCCGTTGTAAGTGCAGATGAGATACCGGAAGACGTTCTTCCTTAAAAACGCAGAAATGGATGACAACCATCCGGAAATGATGCTTGCACAACAAACATCTATATGTTAAAATACTAAACAAAAGTAAATAATACCTCATCTCTTTGACCGAGTTGAGGTAGAGGTGCGGTCGGCAATGAGTAGGCACAGGGAAGAACCGGGAAGAATGAACTGTGCTGAAAGGGGCCATCGCCGAAGTTTTTAGTTTCTCCCGGAGGACTAAAAGCTGGTTTGCCAGTGAATAACTGGTTGACTGTCACCTGGTGAAAAGCCCTTTTAGCCAGGTGGAGCGCTATCTCACAAGGGGTTATGGAGGTTTGACTTTTTTACATGCGACTGATTGTTAAACCTGTTAGTCGTTTTTTATTTTCCGGGGAGGGGAAAGAATTGCTTTTAGCAGGAACAATGCGTATTAATGTCCGGGAACATCTGGAAATTGGCGGCTGCGATACAGTAGAACTGGCAGAAACATTCGGGACGCCGCTCTATATTATGGATGAAGCGTTGATCAGGGAAAATTGTCGACGCTATCAAGAGGCTCTCCAAAGTTCATATCCTAGAGGTGAGATTCTTTATGCCGGGAAAGCGTTTTTGATTAAGGCCATGGCCGCTCTGGTCGCCGAGGAAGGTTTGGGTTTGGATGTTGTCTCCGGAGGCGAAATATTTACCGCAATTAAAGCGGGATTTCCGCCGGAGCATCTTTGTTTCCATGGCAATAATAAATCCGGAGAAGAAATTCTATTTGCTTTACAAACAGGTGTGGGAAGGATCGTAGTAGATAGCCTCTCCGAGCTGGAAGAATTAATAGCCTTATCTGTAAAAGCTGAGAAAAGACCGACAATTTTATTGCGCATTAAGCCCGGAGTCGAGGCCCATACCCATGATTATATTCAAACGGGACAGGATGATTCAAAATTTGGTTTTGGTTTGAAAAATGAGGATACCTGGAAAGCTATCAGGCTGGCTATTCAGGAAAAAGAGAAGGTCGACCTGGTTGGTTTCCATTGCCATATTGGGTCTCAAATTTTCCAGACAGAACCTTTTGCTCTGGCCGTAGACGTTATGTTTGCTTTTATGGCAGAGATAAGAGAAAAGACCGGTTTTACAGCTTCGCAGCTGGATATGGGGGGAGGTCTGGGTATTCGCTATATAAAGGAAGATACGCCTCCTTCCATTGAAAATTTTGTGGACAGTATCTCTGCCGCAGTGAAGAATGCCGCTTCGAAGAGAGACTTTCCTCTGCCCCGGTTATTGCTGGAACCTGGTCGTTCGATTACCGGTGAAGCAGGAATCACTCTCTACCGGGTAGGAGTAATTAAAGATATTCCGGGAATACGCCGCTATGTTGCTGTGGATGGCGGGATGGCGGATAATATCCGACCTGCTCTTTACCAGGCTGTTTATGACGTCGCTCTGGCCAATAAGGCGGGAGAAAAACCTGCCGAGAAAGTGACTATCGCCGGCAAAAACTGTGAGTCGGGTGATATCCTTGTCCAAGAAGCTATTTTGCCTCCGGTAAAAAAGGATGACATTCTGGTACTTTTTGCTACAGGAGCTTATTGTTACGCCATGGCAAATAATTATAACCGCAACCCCCGTCCGGCTGTTCTGTTTGTCCGTGACGGAAAGGCGAATATTGTAGCCAGAAGGGAGACGTACGAAGACCTTGTTCTCCTGGATCAGCCAGTTCAAAAGAAAAATTTGCCAAGTTGAGTTGGTTGACTGTCAAAGGCCGTTCATTGAGCGAAGCGAGTTTTCTTCCGGCTATGGAAAGGATGCATATATGATGGAGTTTACCAAGATGCACGGACTGGGAAACGATTTTATTATTATTAACAATCTTGATAACAAACTAATCAGCGGGGATATAGCAGCGCTTTCCCCAAAAATTTGCCACAGAAATTTTGGTATCGGTGCCGATGGGGTGGTTCTATTGAACCCTTCCTCCCGCGCTTCGGTTTGCATGAAAATTTTTAATTCCGACGGAAGTGAGGCGGAGATGTGCGGGAATGCGATTCGCTGCCTGGCTAAGTATCTTTGGGATAGGGGTATCGTTTCGGAGGAGCATCTTATCATTGACACTCTTTCCGGTTTCAAGAAGATAAAGCTGTTGTTAAGAGAAGGAGAAGTTGAAGGAGTACAGGTTAACATGGGCAGACCTGTACTGGAGAGCTGTATGATACCTGTTCAAGGTCCTTCCCGTCAGGAAGTCATAAACGAGCATGTTGTTGCCGGAGATAAGAAATTTTTTTTCACAGCGGTAAATATGGGTAATCCCCATTGTGTTATTTTCGTCCCGGCGATTAACAACATTCCCTGGCAGGAATGGGGAGCAAAAATTGAAAAAGATGCTCTTTTCCCACAAAAAGTAAATGTTGAATTTGTTGAAGTGGAAAGTCCAAGGGAAATATGGGTTAGTGTTTGGGAAAGAGGGGTCGGCCCCACCCTGGCTTGCGGGACAGGGGCATGTGCCTGTGTTGTTGCCGGTGTTTTAACGGGGAAACTGGAAAGGGATGTCAAAGTGCATCTGCCCGGTGGGCTTTTGCGAGTGAACTGGTCTGAGAACGGGACAGTATATATGGAAGGGCCGGCAGAAGAAGTTTTTTGCGGAGAAATTGGGCTTTTATAAAGAGGTGTTCAGGTTGAGAAATAGAGCAGACCGTATACAGGCTTTACCCAGATATCTTTTTGCGGAAATTGACAAAAAGGTGCGGGAAGTTCAAAAGGCGGGCGTAGATGTCATAAAATTGGGGATCGGAGATCCCGACCTGCCAACTCCTGATTATATCGTCAGGCGAATGCAGGAGGAGGTATCCAGGGCTGAAAACCATAATTATCCTCCTGATGACGGCTTACGGGAATTTCGGGAAGCTGTGGCGGAATATTACGGGAAAAGGCATGGTGTTGAAGTGGACCCCGACAAGGAAGTTGTCCCCCTGATTGGTTCCAAGGAAGGAATCGCAAATATTCCTTTTTGTTATACAAATCCCGGGGATGTAAACCTTGTTCCGGATCCAGGCTATCCTGTTTATGGTATTAGCACCCTTTTTGCCGGCGGGACCTCTCACATTATGCCATTGTTAGAAAAAAATAATTATCTGCCGGATTTAACAGCCATACCTGAAGAAGTTGCCGGAAAGACTAAATTGCTTTTTTTGAATTACCCTAATAATCCCACCGGTGCGTCGGCTACAAAGGAATTCTTTGAACGAGTTGTTGCGTTTGCTCGTAAATACAATATTCTCGTTTGTCATGATGCCGCCTATAGCGAGATTGCTTTTGACGGGTATCAACCCCCGAGTTTTTTAGAGGCTCCGGGGGGGAAAGAAGTGGCGATTGAATTTGGGTCCCTCTCCAAGACGTTTAATATGACCGGATGGCGTATTGGATATGCTGTAGGGAACAGTGAAGCGGTGGAAGCTCTCTATCGCTTCAAAACCAATACGGACTCCGGAATATTTAAAGCAATTCAATATACGGGGGTGGAAGCTCTTACTAATCCGGAAGCGGTTCCGTTTTTAAAAGGTTTGAGAGAACTTTATCAGGGGCGCAGAGATCTGGTGGTAAAAGCTCTTGCAGAGGCAGGATGGCCTGCCCGCTCTCCCCGGGCTACATTTTATGTTTGGGCTCCGGTTCCCAAGAGATATACATCACAATCATTTGTTGCGTATATCCTGGAAAAGACCGGAGTCGTTGTAACCCCCGGACGAGGTTTTGGAGAGTATGGGGAGGGGTATTTTCGTATTGCGCTTACGGTAAAAGAAGAAAGGCTTATGGAAGCGATGACAAGGATAAAAGAAGCCGTATCTTTTTGATGACATCCTGAGTATGTAAAGGCGCGGCTGGGCGCTGGTGGCTGAGCTGCCTTGAGAACAGCGGCTAAAAGCTCCCGGTGAAGGGACGGTTGTAAGCGGTCCTGCAGGCAGGATGCCTGCAGCTTGCAACAACCGGGATGGGAGATTTGCAAGGAAGGCCGCTGCAAGCCGGCACTGAGCCGTAAGAGCTTTCCGCTGTTGTCCCGGTGCGAAGCCTCAGCATTCAGCTGCGCCGGCAGGCTTCCGTCAAAGGAAACCCGACTGTGAAATTTAATGGAACCTGCTATCTTCCAGGATAGCTAACGGAGTTTGTAAAGCAAATTTGATATCGTTGCGTTGAGCCCTAAAGTTGATATTGTTGTGGGATGCCCTTGGGAAAGCGCTGCACCGTTGCTCCGGTTTTTAGAGCCTTCATGTCCGGCGGCTCTGCTTACGCCCTCCACTTGCCTTCCCGGCAAAGCTGCCTTCCCTGGCAGCGTGCCGGCTGCAGACGTCCTATCTGCAGGGCAAGCTTTGGGCTTAGCATCGCCGGGACCATGAGCGGCACTAAAAGAGTCGCACCTTGTGCAGCTGCTTCCCCGCAGGCCGCCAGCAAGTTCCGGGTAAAATGTTTAGGCGCTACTACAATTTTTTGTATGAGCAAAATAGTATTGAGTGATCTGCATCAGCTTTAAAATTTTGGACATGGTCGGGGTATGTGATCGAAAAGTTTATCAGCTTAAGATTTCAAGAACCGTTATGATCAGAGTATGTAAAGGCGCGGCTGGGCGCTGTTGTCCCGGTGCGAAGCCTCAGCGTTCAGCTGCGCCGGCAGGCTTCCGTCAAAGGAAACCCGACTGTGAAATTTAATGGAACCTGCTATCTTCCAGGATAGCTAACGGAGTTTGTAAAGCAAATTTGATATCGTTGCGTTGAGCCCTAAAGTTGATATTGTTGTGGGATGCCCTTGGGAAAGCGCTGCACCGTTGCTCCGGTTTTTAGAGCCTTCATGTCCGGCGGCTCTGCTTACGCCCTCCACTTGCCTTCCCGGCAAAGCTGCCTTCCCTGGCAGCGTGCCGGCTGCAGACGTCCTATCTGCAGGGCAAGCTTTGGGCTTAGCATCGCCGGGACCATGAGCGGCACTAAAAGAGTCGCACCTTGTGCAGCTGCTTCCCCGCAGGCCGCCAGCAAGTTCCGGGTAAAATGTTTAGGCGCTACTACAATTTTTTGTATGAGCAAAATAGTATTGAGTGATCTGCATCAGCTTTAAAATTTTGGACATGGTCGGGGTATGTGATCGAAAAGTTTATCAGCTTAAGATTTCAAGAACCGTTATGATCAGAGTATGTAAAGGCGCGGCTGGGCGCTGTTGTCCCGGTGCGAAGCCTCAGCATTCAGCTGCGCCGGCAGGCTTACGTCAAAGGAAACCCGACTGTGAAATTGCATGGGATGTTGCAGAAGCCGTTGCTGTGCCATCAGGCTTCCGTCAAAGGAAAATTCAAGTTTTAAACCATATGATAATAAGCAAGGAGGATGGTTATGTCGGAGTATAATGTTGCTGTTGTGGGAGTTACGGGTATGGTTGGGCAAACTTTTATCCGGGTTCTCCAGGAGCGCGGTTTTCCTGTCAAGGGCTGGAAACTTCTAGCTTCTTCACGGTCCGCTGACAAAAAGATCAGCATTGGAGGAGTTGAATATGCTGTTGAAGAAGCAGTGCCTGCTTCTTTTCGGGGGGTTGATTTTGCCTTTTTCAGTGCGGGGGGTGAAATAAGCGAACAACTTGCTCCCGAAGCGGTTAAATGCGGAGCAATAGTAGTGGATAACAGCAGTGCTTTTCGCATGGTCCCTGATGTTCCGCTGGTGGTTCCCGAGGTCAATCCGGATGCTGTTTACGGCCATAAGGGCCTTATAGCCAATCCGAACTGTTCAACGATTCAGATGGTTGTTGCTCTGGAACCCCTGCGTCGGGCTGCGGGATTAAAAAGGATTGTAGTTGACACATACCAGTCTGTCTCGGGAGCGGGGAAAGAGGCTGTCGATGAATTGATCGCCCAGAGCGATGCCGTATTAAATAATAAAGAACTGATTAAGGAGCGTATACCTTACAAAGGAGCCAAAAAGAATCATCAGATCGCTTTTAATATGGTGCCGCATATTGATGTTTTTGATGAGGATGATTATACCAAGGAAGAGATGAAGATGATCCGGGAGACTCGTAAAATTATGGGAATACCCGATCTGCCTATCACGGCAACAACGGTGCGGGTTCCTTCGTTAAACGGTCATTCCGAGGCCGTTAACGTGGAATTGCATTCTCCCCTTTCTCCCCAGGATGCGCGTAAACTTCTTTCCGGAGCTCCCGGGATTATTATTATGGATGATCCCAAAGAAGCCCTTTATCCCATGCCTGTTTTGACTGAAGGGAAAGACGAGGTTTTTGTCGGGAGAATCCGTGTCGACCGTTCTGTTCCCTATGGACTGAATATGTGGGTTGTTGCCGATAATATCCGCAAAGGTGCTGCTACTAATTCGATTCAAATTGCCGAATTGCTCATATAATATCTTAAACAGGTCGACGGGGTGATAAAGTTGAAAATAATTGTGCAAAAATATGGCGGTACTTCTGTTTCCACTAGCCAAAAAAGGGAAGAAGTTGTCAGTAGAGTAATTGAGGCCAGAAAGAAGGGCTATCAGGTAGCAGTTGTGGTTTCAGCTATGGGACGAAACAGCGATCCCTACGCTACGGATACCTTAAAATCTCTTGTTACACAGGAGTATCCGGATATTTCGGAGCGCGAACTTGACCTGATCATGTCCTGCGGAGAAGTTATTTCTGCAACAATATTGGTAGCTGCTCTGGGGAATAAAGGGATTTCTTCCTGTGTTTTAACAGGACAGCAGGCCGGTTTTGTTACCGATGGCTGTTATGGTGAAGCGGAAGTTGTGGATTGCCGGCCGGAAAAGGTCTATGATTCTCTCGCAAAGGGTAAAGTCCCGGTGATTACCGGTTTCCAGGGAATGAACAATTCAGGCGAGTTGAATACTCTGGGAAGGGGTGGAAGTGATATCACGGCGGTTATCCTGGGAGCAGCACTGAAAGCGGAACGGGTAGAGATTTACACAGATGTTTCCGGAATTATGACAGCCGACCCCGTTATACTAAAAGAGGCGAGAGTTATCGAGCAGATAACCTATGGGGAAGTATGTCAGCTGGCTTATGAGGGTGCCAAGGTGATCCACCCCCGGGCAGTAGAAGTTGCCATGCGCAATAATATTGCTGTAGTTGTCCGGAGTCC
>CAYQQF010000080.1:0-7828 GCA_964419485.1 uncultured Dethiobacter sp. | reverse complement strand
TGTCAATCATAAGCTCTTCGCGACGCGTTCCGGACCTGGGGATATCAATCGCCGGGAAATATCTCCTTTCGGCAATTTTGCGGTCCAGGTGCAGCTCCAGGTTGCCTGTACCTTTAAATTCTTCGTAAATAACATCATCCATACGGCTTCCCGTATCAATAAGTGCCGTTGCCAGTATGGTCAGGCTTCCTCCCTCGTCGATATTCCTTGCTGCGCCAAAAAAACGCTTGGGCTTGTAAAACGCCGCCGGATCTATCCCGCCGGAGAGCGTCCTTCCGCTGGGTGGGATAACCAGGTTATACGCCCGGGTCAGCCGGGTAATGCTGTCCATCAGGATAACCACATCCTGGCCATGTTCGACCAGACGCTGTGAACGCTCCAGAACCAGTTCGGCAAGGCGAATATGGTTTTCAGGCCGTTCATCAAAAGTAGAGCTGAGCACTTCGCCTTTAACGGACCGGCGCATATCCGTCACTTCCTCGGGCCTCTCGTCAATGAGCAAAACGATCAGTTCCAGGTAAGGATAGTTTTCGGAAATGCTGTTGGCAATCTTTTTTAACAATAGAGTTTTCCCCGCTTTGGGTGGAGAGACAATTAATCCCCGCTGGCCTTTCCCAACGGGTATGAGCAGGTCTATAATGCGGGTCGACAACTCTTCCGGATCCTTTTCCAAAAGAAGCTGTTCCTGGGGATGAATGGGGATTAAGTCGGAAAAGTTGGGTCTTTTTGCTGTTTTTTCGGGATCCATGTTATTCACTGCCTCCACATGCAGCAGGGCAAAGTAGCGCTCATTTTCCTTGGGAGGCCTGACTTTACCGGAAACCAGATCCCCGGTTCTCAGGCTGAACCGGCGAATCTGGGAGGCCGAAATATAAATATCATCTTCGTGAGGAAGGTAATTGACACGCCGCAGAAAACCAAAACCGTCAGAAATAATTTCAAGAACTCCCTGGGCGAAGATCAGGCCCTCGGCCTCTGTTTCCTGCTTAAGCAGGGCAAAAATCAAATCTCTTTTTTTCATGGTGCTAAAACCTTTGATTTCATTCTCTTTAGCCAGGCGCTGCAATTCTTCCAGGTTCATAACATCAAGTTCTTTTAGCTGCAAAAAGCATCCCTCTCTTTCATACCAACTTTTTATTACCCTGTTTGAAACAGGAAGATAAAGGTAGCCAGATATCCGGCAAGAATGATCATGGAAGGCACGCTAAGGCCCACAACCCTACGCCGTCCGGGGATTAACAGGCCGATAATTGCTACGGTCGTCAGAATTATTACCATGATGGCAGTAATTATATTCTGTGGGGAGAGAACGCTCATAAGAAGACCCTGGCGATAAAAGAAATCGGTAAAAAAGAAAATGAGGATATTAAAAAAATTGGAACCAAAAACATTACCGATAGCCATCTCCGGAAATCCCATACGCACTGCCGCCACTGTCGCCACCAGTTCCGGCAGTGATGTTGCTGCAGCAATAAATAAAAACCCTGCCAAAGTTTTCCCCAGGCCTGTTTCCGCAGCAATCAAATCAGCTGTATCGGTCAGTCGTGTACCGGCAAAAATAATAACGGCCGCGGCAAGAAGAAAAAAAACCATACCTCTGACCGTCTCATAGGGGGGCCTGGAAAAACTTTTTTTATCAGCACGTTTTACATCGTCAACCTTTTCTTTTTCCTGATCCATAATTATTCCGCTTCCCAGAAGATACACGACAAGAATGAGGATTGTATCCAAACCAACCCATCCGGCCCGAAAAGGAAGCTTCATCACCATGGCACCGATAGAAATACCCGTCAGGAAAATACTAAAAATAGCAGTAAGAACGAGTCCCCTTTTTCGCCGGGCTGTAAAAATACCCCTGCGGTAAAAAAGATCGATCAAGACCAGAAGTGCCAAATTAAAAAGATTGCTTCCAAAGATATTGCCGCCGGCCAGGTCCGGGGCGCCGATTATGACAGCCCGGCGGGAAGTGACCAATTCAGGAAGGGATGTCGCTATGGAGAGGAGAAGGGCTCCGGCCCAAGCAGTGCTTAAACCCAGGCCTCTTGATATTCTCTCGGCATTTTTACTGAGCTGCGTTCCAGCAAGAATAATCAGCCCTGCATTGGCTAGAAGTGTCAGCCACATATTCAATAGTATTCCCTCACTTCAGGCAACTCAAACTGCAATCATTATCTTACCCTTCTTCTTTCTCAGCCTAAAAGATATTCTTAAAGCAAAACGCTCCGGTTATATCCCGTAAAACTATGAACAGATCCTTGCTACAAAGTGGGGCTTTAAATCCAGTCTGTGAGTTGCCTGAATAAACCGCACCGTTCCAGTAAGGCCTCTCATAACAACAGAGTGGGTAGTCGCTATATTGCCGGCATACCTTACCCCCTGCAGAAAATCACCATCAGTAATCCCCGTAGCAGAAAAAATAACGTCGTCTCCTTTGATCAGATCATCCATCATTAATAGATGCCCCGGGTCCTGCAAACCCATTTCCATAATCCTTTCCCTTTCTTTCTCATCTTCCGGCACCAATCTCGCCTGCATATCTCCGCCCAGGCATTTTAGCGCTGCTGCTGCCAGGACACCTTCAGGAGCACCGCCTATTCCAAAAAGAATATCAACTCCTGTGCGCTCTACTGCGGTAGCGATAGCTGCTGAGACATCTCCATCAGAAATCAATTTTACCCTTGCTCCCAGACGGCGCAGTTCGTCAATTGTTTCCTGGTGCCTTTCCCGATCAAGAATAATTGCCACCATATCCTCGATCTTTTTACCCAGAGCTTCCGCTACTGATCCTATATTTTCTTCCACCGAAACATCCAGGTTAATGCACCCCTTCGCTTTGGGACCAACTGCGATTTTATCCATATAAATATCAGGTGCATGTAAAAGACAGTTTCGGGGAGCAACGGCCAGCACGGAAATAGCATTGGGAAGCCCTTTGGCAGCCAGATTTGTCCCCTCTAACGGATCAACCGCCACATCAACCTGCGGAGGAGTCCCCACCCCGACTTTTTCACCGATGTAAAGCATCGGGGCTTCATCCATCTCTCCTTCGCCGATGACCACAACACCGTCAATATAAACCGTATCGAAAGCCCTGCGCATAGCCCCTACGGCAGCTCCATCGGCAGCATTTTTATCTCCCCTGCCCATCAGCCTTCCTGTCGCCAGAGCTGCTGCTTCAGTAACCCGTACAAACTCCATTGCCAGCTCCCGTTCCATAACTTCTCCTCTCCTTTTTAATAAGATAGTGGAAAAATATGCCTAGATAATCTCTTCCCGGCGAGTTTTACCCCAATCCGCCAGGAAACGTTCGATTCCCAGATCAGTCAGGGGATGACGAGACATTTGCTGCAAAACTGAAAAGGGGACTGTAGCAATATGAGCACCTGCAGCGGCAACCTGCTCTACATGAACGGGATGGCGAATACTCGCCGCAATAACAAAGGTATCAAGCTTCTGGCAGGTAAATATATTCATAATATCCTTAACCAGCCCTACCCCGTCCCACCCGATATCGTCAATACGCCCGATAAAAGGACTTACATACACCGCTCCGGCACGGGAGGCAAGAAGGGCCTGATTGGCGGAAAAAATCAGTGTAACATTACAGGGGACTTTTTTACCTTCACAGGAAAGGCGGTAAACGGCTTTTAGTCCTTCGGCACCCATGGGGATCTTCACAACAATATTCTCTGCCAGGGCAGCAAGGCGCCTGGCTTCCTCCACCATCCCACCGGATGCTGTGCTCAGTACCTCCACGCTCACCGGTTTATCCTGTACAAGGCGGCATATCTCTTTTGCCAGGTCAAAAAAAGAACCGGTCTCTTTAGAAACAAGCGTCGGATTAGTAGTTATCCCGCTTATAACCCCCCAGGAAAGTGCTTCCTCAATTTGTTGAAGATTTGCGGAATCAAGAAAAAATTTCACAATGACTTCACTCCCATTATTAAACTGCCGGCTCAGATATCCGGTTCAGATATTTCTCCTGCCCTGACATTACCATCAGACCTTCGATATTTTAACCGTTTTATCTATTTTTACAGCTTACTTCTCAGATATGTTTAGCCTTTCCCCGCTGACCCGAAAAGGCACATTTTGGACCGGATAATCTCTTTCATTGCTTCCTTTGCCGGAGCCATCATTTTCCGAGAATCAATATTGTCCGGGTTTTCCTTTACAAACCCTACAATAGCCCTGGAAAATGCCTGCCGGATATCGGTGTCAATATTAATTTTGCGCATCCCCAACCGGATCCCTTCCCTTACAGCTTCATCAGGGACTCCGGAAGCACCGTGCATAACCAGGGAAATCTTTGTCAATTCCCGGAGGCGCTCCAGCCGGGTAAAAGCCAGCTTTGGTTCTCCTTTGTAGGGCCCGTGAGCTGTCCCAATGGCAACCGCCAGGGCATCAATCCCCGTTTCCCGCACAAATTGCTCCGCTTCTGCCGGATCGGTAAATAATGCCTCCCGTTCATTTACGGACACATCATCTTCCGTACCGCCGATTTTACCCAGCTCGGCCTCGACAGAAACACCAACGGCAGAAGCGACTTCCACAACGCGCTTTGTCAGAGAGATGTTTTCTTGCAGGGGAAGCTTCGAGCCGTCGAACATCACCGAGCGCATTACCTGACCAAAATCCGTTCCGTGATCCAGATGCAGAACAACCGGCAAGTTTGTACTTTTAGCTGCGGTTTGGACCAGAGCAACGATATACTCCAGGCCGGCATAACGGATAGCCCCCTGACTGGCCTGTAAAATCACCGGCGACTTTTCTTCCACGGCAGATTCAATTATCGCCTGGACAATTTCCATATTATTGACATTAAACGCTCCGACAGCATACCCCCCTTTTTCTGCAGCAGCTAATACTTCTTTTAGCGTAACCAGGCTCATAATCTCAAAGCTCCTTTTCTTATAACAGCACTATTTAAGTTTTTAAAAAAACGGTAGCGGTTAAAAAAGAGAATATTCCGGAAACCCTTCCAAAATCTGCATGACCATGGGAAGCAAAAAAACGATCGTCAACAAAATAAAAAGGATAAATGAAGAAACCAGCACAATAGCAGGCATAAAAAAAGCCAGCACCGCACGGCCCCATGAAAAACCATGTACTGTTTTTATCCCCGCTATTTTCAACGTGACAGACCATAAAAAAGCAATTACACTAATTAATCCAACGATATCAAAAGACGTATAACGTCCGAAAAGTCCACCTACGGCGACAATAAGAAAGGGAAGATATGAATATCCCAAAACAGCTCCAAGAGAACCGATTTTCCCCTCGCCATTAAAAAGGCCTGTCACAAAATTTAATATTGCCACCATGAGAAAAAAATACAGCGGCCCGAAAAACAGTTGAACAAAAAACGTTAGCAAAGGAACAAAATGCAGCGTTTTCTCAAAAAGTTCAACAGGGAAAAAAGGAGTAAATTCAGGAGGAATCCACGGAGAAACAGCAGGCGGAGCAACATTTAAAGTCGCCAGGGATACGACGATAGTGACCCCCAGATAAACTGCCAGGCCATTCCAGATACTTCTGTCTTCTGCTACTCGTTTGAGCCCCTTGGCAGGATTAAAGAGTATATCATAAAAATCATCTAAAAAATTCTTAACCATGATCCAAAGAAACTCCTTTCTACTGGAAAAGGATACCCTTCCTTAAAAAAAGAAATGATAGGTTGGTATCCTGCACGGCTCCCGTAAAAAAGCGGTTCCAGATATCTCCGCTCCTATAGCGGTAAATTTGCGGTTCGCCCTGTATCCCGGACATTCGGGCAGCAATGTTTACAGCGTCCTGAAACGTTCCCAGTTCGTCTACCAACCCTGCCGCCTGAGCCTGCCGTCCGGTCAGGACTCGCCCATCCGCATAGGGAAGGACTTCCTCCCTGCTCAGGCCGCGCCCTTCGGTGACGATATCAAGAAACTGCTCGTAAATATCGTCCACCATCGTCTGGAGAAGCGCTTTCTCCTGCTCATCCAAAGAACGAGCCGGATTAAGGGTATCTTTAAAATCTCCGCTTTTAATCGCTTCGTAATTGATACCGAGCAGTTGATAAAGATCTTCCATATTGGTCGCATCGATAATTACCCCAATACTCCCCGTTACGGTAGCCGGATTAGCAACAATGAAATCCGCCGCACAAGCAACAGCATAGCCGCCTGAAGCGGCGACATCAGCCATGGAGACAACCACAACCTTACCGCTTTCCCGAACTCGTTTCAGCTCTTCGTAGATCTCCCATGACGTTGCCGCAGAGCCACCGGGACTGTTTATACGCACTACCAAAGCCTTGATGGGATCTTTTCCCGCCTGCCGAATTTGATCAAGAATATCCCCGCTTCCGGAAGATAATAACCCTCCGTAGCCGGCGGAAAGAACTCCATCAACCATGATAATTCCTACTGTATCTTCCGAATATGGAGTAATTTTGACGATCTGCGGGGGAGATAATGTTTCCCTGACTCCCAGGATTACGGCGATTAAAAGGAGTGCCACCAGGGAAAAGGCAATTATGGTTTTCGTTGTGATCTGCACTTATTTCACCGCTTGTCTAAAAAGAGGTCGGAAATCATAGCCTTAATATATTTATTCGCCTTGGGACAGTTTATTCCTTCGTAAAAAATCAGCAAACACCTTCTTTTTCTTTTCGCAGCAGAAAAGCGCCGGCGACAAACTCTCTAAAAAGCGGATGAGGCCGGTTGGGACGGGATTTAAACTCCGGATGAAACTGGGTAGCAACAAACCAGGGGTGGTTCCGAAGTTCGATGATTTCTACCAATCTCCCGTCAGGGGAGATACCGCTAAACGCCAGTCCGGCTTCCTGAAGTTCTTCCCGAAAATAATTGCTCAACTCGTAACGGTGGCGGTGCCTTTCATAAACAATTTCTTCTCCGTAAGCATCTTGTGCCTTGGTGCCTGAGGCCAGCTTGCAAGGGTACAGTCCCAGCCTCATGGTTCCACCTTTTTTGGCAATATCTTGTTGTTCGGGTAAAATATCGATAACCGGATAAGCCGAATGGGGGTCAAACTCCGTAGAATGAGCACCCTTCAGGCCGCACAAATTTCTGGCCGCCTCTATCACCGCACAATGCAGCCCCAGGCAGAGGCCCAGAAAAGGAATTCCGTTTTCTCTGGCAAACCGTATTGTTTCAATTTTTCCCTCAATACCGCGATCTCCAAACCCGCCCGGGACGAGAATACCGTCGGCGCCTTCCAGGAGTTCCCCAATCCTTCCTTCCCGGGCGTACTTTTCCACTTTTTCGGCATCAATATACTCCAAATCAACCTCAACATTATTGTATACTCCGGCATGACGCAATGCTTCAATAATACTGAGATAAGCATCCTTTAAGGAAACATATTTCCCTACCAGGGCAATTTTAACCTTATCCCGAAGGCTATTAATCTTCTGAACCATTGCCTCCCATTCTTCCAGTCTTGCTTCCTTCACCGGAAGACCCAGTTTATTCAGGACCTTAACATCCAGTCCTTCTTTTTTTAGAAGCAGAGGCACCTCGTAGATATTATAAACACTGCAGTTTTCGATGACATCATTTACTTTGACATCACAAAAAAGGGCAATCTTATCCCTGAGATCCCCGGAAAGGGCATGTTCCGTCCGGCAGACGATCAAATCGGGCTGAATTCCAATACTGCGGAGCTCTTTAACGCTATGCTGCGTAGGTTTTGTCTTCAGTTCACCGGAGGCGACCAGATACGGCATCAAGGTTACATGCAAATAGCAGACATTTTCTTTCCCCAGCTCAATTTTTAACTGACGGATGGCCTCCAGAAAAGGAAGACTTTCAATATCCCCCACCGTCCCTCC
>CAYQQF010000079.1:0-7832 GCA_964419485.1 uncultured Dethiobacter sp. | reverse complement strand
CTATCAGGATGAAAACACGGGGGGAAATCATTATTCTTTCGACAACTTGAATCCGGCTTTGATAGTTTAACGAAGGCCCCAAACGCCGCAATAAAACTCGCAGGATAAAGTAGATCAGAAAAAGCACCAGGGGAAAATAGATAAACAGGCGCAGGTATGAATTGTATAAATCCATCTTTACTTTTCCTGCCTCTCCTGGTTTTCCGGTTTATCCGCATCGGTTTCTTTTGGCTCGTCCGGTTCTTTTTTAACTTCCTGCTGATCAACTGATCCGATGGCTGTTACCCTTAACCCGAATCGCTCATTAATAACAACGATCTCTGCCAGGCCGAGATATTGCCCGTTGACCAGGATCGTTGCGCTCTCTCCCGCCAGCTTGTCCAGCTTGATAACCGAACCTTCTTCGAGTTTCAAGAGCTCACGAACCGTTATATCGGCCTTTCCCAGCTCCCCGGATATGTCCATGCAAATTTGATTAAAATAAGACAGTTCCCGTCTTTTCCCTTCAACGACTTTATCCTTGTCCTTAAAAGGAGCAAACTCCACCTTTTCTACCACCGGCTTTTGCTTATGTTTACCCTCCGGTGCCTTTTCTTCTCCAGACGGCTGCTCCAAACCACTGAGCATGCCATCTATTTCACTCTGACTCAATTTATCCGCCAACAGGCAACCCGATTCCCCGACAGTAAGAATATTTGCCGGAGAACAGGGTCTTGCACCTCCTTCCGCGCCGATTCACATTACTGGATCATAACGTGCCAGAAATAAACTCCTGTAATCTCACCGCTAGTAACAAGACTGTTTATTGTCTCCTTGATCTCTTCACGCAGGTTTTCCTTTCCCTCGTTGGAGTAAACATCCTCGGCACTTGTATCCCATAAAATTTCCAGCACCGCATCCCTGATCTCGGGCATGCGTCTTTCAAGCTCTTCTGATAATTTACTATTATCAAAACCAACGTAAAACTTTACACTTAAAAAACGGCGCCGGTCACCGTCGGATAGGTTGACGAGAATCTCCGGAATCTCATATGTAAAGGAAGGCCCTTCAACATTTGTCTGGTGCGAAGCATCCGTAACCATTCTGTTTAATAGCCGGTCTACAAAACCGACTCGAAAGGCGACAAATACCATACCACTTAGCAAGAAAACAACTACCAGTATAATAATCAGGACGAAAAACACTTTAAATTTTGCAAGAAAACGTGGTTTCTTTTTTCCCTGTTCTTCCTGACCGTTTTTCTCCGTATCCTCTGCCAACATTAATCCCCCCTGCCGCGTTAAATTTTAACAAGCGATATAACAATAGAAACCCTGCGGTTACGGGCCCTCCCCTCGGGAGTTTCATTCGTATCAAGGGGATGAAACTCTCCATAACCTGTGGCAACAAACCTGCGGGGGGGCAAATCATGAACCTCAACCAGATAGCGGGCCACACTCACGGCCCGGTGTACAGAAAGCTCCCAGTTGCTGGGATAAAGAACGGTCCGTATAGGGATATTGTCGGTATGTCCCTCAACAATAATCTGATTTGGCAATCCCGCGAGAAGGGCAGCCAGCAAGTCAAGAGTGGGATAGAAATCTCGTTTAATGGCTGCCTGACCTGTATCGAAGAGGATACGTTCCGGCAGTTCCAGGACAATTCCCCGTTCTTCCAGGCGAAGCTGGACATCATCTTCCAACCCCGCTTCTTGAAGAAATGACTTAACATCCTCGTAGGTCTGTTCCAATTCCGCCATCATCTCCAGGACAGTAATCTCTTCCTCACCGATAGCCATGGCTAATTCTTCAAGGGACATAGATAAGCTGTCCAGTTTCTCTCCTTCTTCACCTCCGACACTTGTACTGCCGATAAGAATTCCCGTCCGGCCCATAAAAGAATGCTGAACCGCGGACATTACCTCCTGAAAACGCTTCACATCAATAGAAGAAAAGGTAAACAACAGGATAAAAAAAGTCAGCAGGAGAGTAACCATATCTCCGTAAGTCGTCATCCAGCCGGGGGATCCATAATCCTTAGCGTCTTTCTTTTTGATTTGTTTTTTCATTTAGGGCCACCTCTTTTTTCCAATCCAGTCGTCAATTCTAACAGACATAACAAACCGGTTGGAAAAGCTCAGGCTATGACTTTTTCACCTTCCGCCTCAGAAGAAGAAGATCTTCTGCCTTCCACCATGCTCCTTTCACCGGGAGAAAGGTATGCTTTGATCTTCTCTTGAAGAATCCGCGGGTTAACACCGGCTTGCAGGGCCAGCAAGGCATCCACAATGGCTGCTTTGTAAGCAACCTCCTTTTCGCTCACAATCTCCAGTTTTCCGGCAATGGGGATAAAAACTAGGTTGGCCAGCATCGTCCCGTAAAAAGTTGTCAACAAAGCCACGGCCATTCCGGAACCAATGGCATCCGGGTTATCCAAAGTGGTGAGCATCTGAACAAGGCCGATAAGCGTCCCGATCATACCAAAAGCCGGCGTCAGAGTGCCCCAGGTGCGGAAGAGGTTCTGCCCCATTTGATGGCGCTGAGATAGCGTTTGGATCTCCGTCTCCATGATATCGCGGATCGATTCAGGTTCAAATCCGTCGATAACCATCTGCAGACCATTTTGCAGGAAAGGATCTTCGATTTCTTCCAGGTCGTCTTCCAGGGCCAGCAAGCCTTCCCGGCGAGATTTCTGCGCCAGATTGACAAAAAGCTGCCCCAGGGAGCTGATATCTGCTTTCTTTTCAAAAATTACCTGCATGGTAATTTTCATCACCTGACGGATCTGTCCCAGTTGGAAATTAACCAGCATGGCTCCAAAGGACCCTCCCAAGGTAATCATCATGCCGGACCAACTGACAAAGGCACTAAGAGGACTCCCCATCAGAATCCCCCAGAGCACTAACCCCAGCCCGAAAATCACCCCGCCAATTGTTAGGATATCCATTCTTTTCATATCTCTAAGCTTCGCCCCCGCCCCAGATAATTGTTGCTAAGCAGTATTCTGAACCCAGCAATAAAAAGCTCGGAATACTTTTGAAAGGATAACATCAGCTTAATTACTTCTACAGTTCACGTTTTTTCGACATCAATTCCGGAAATTCCTGCTAAATTTTATGAAAATAGGAAGAAAAAAGGGGGGCGAAGGGACCATCTTCCCGGACGCCCCCACTTTTCACCTTACCGTTTGATATTGATCAGCTCCACCAGCACCTCATCTGAAGTGCTGATCACCCGGGCATTGGCCTGATAGCCCCTGCTGGCCGTAATCATTTCCGTGAATTCATGAGCCAGATCCACGTTGGACATCTCCAGAGCTCTTGCCTGGATCATCCCCCTGCCCAGTTCTCCCGCAACGCCGATCCTGGGATCTCCTGAGTTAACCGTAAAGTCGAACAAGTTGGAGCCTAACTTCATCAACCCTTCGGGGTTGGAAAATGAAGCCAGGGCTATCTGCCCCAGGGTCCGGTTCAGACCGTTTGAGTAACTGCCGGTAACAATACCCGACTGCTCAATGTTAAAAGAAACCATTTCGCCGGCAGCATATCCGTCGCTATGCTTATTAACAAGAGAGCTGGGCGAGCTAAGCTGGTTCAGGAAGCTGAAGTCAAGGGTTATATTAACGTCCCTGGCGCCAACATCGGTCGGGTCTCCCAATTCACCTGCAGGAATTGTGAAAGAATAATCCGGAGGAGCGCTAGGATCAGCGATGAAGAAATTACCTCCCGGCGTAAACTCGATTTCGATATCATTCATAGTTAGGCCTGAACTATCAACAACATCCCCATCCGCATTAGTAAATGACACATCATATTCCCATGTGTTCGAATCTGTTTTTTCAAACTCAAAAAACAGGTTATAGCGGTTTCCCAGAGAATCGTAAAAATAAGTTACATATTCATAAACATCGCCCACCTCTGCCCCGGAATCAAGATTTCCGGCAAAAACAATATTCTCCGTGGACTTGGCCAGCATCTCCTCACCCAGGGGGATATTGATTTTGCTCAACGCACCGGCTGTATTAACTTCGTAAACTTCAATAGCATTTGCGGCATCCGGCAATACGGCATTTCCAGCAGCGTCAACATATTTTTTTTCCGCCTCCCAGCCCATCAGGACAAGGCCGTTGGCATTAAGCAACTCTCCGGTATAAGCTCTCACAAAAGAGCCGTCCCTGGTATAAAAATTCTGCACTCCGTCACTGACAATAAAAAAACCGCTTCCTTCGATGGCCAGGTCCGTCTCCCGGCTTGTAGAGCTAATCGCTCCCCCGGTATGTACCGTAGTTGTCGAAGAAACGTTCATCCCAAGTCCGACCTGCAGCGGATTCGTGCCTCCCCGTCCGGCTGCAGGTGCGCTGGCCCCTTTTATAGTCTGACTGAAAATATCCTGGAAACGCGCCATCTCGCTTTTAAACCCCACTGTATTCACATTGGCAATGTTATTGCCCACGACATCCAGCTTGGTCTGATGATTCCGCAAGCCGGAAACCGCACCAGATAATGAACGTAACACTTTTAAAGACCTCCCTGTCTTTTTTAAATAGTTTTTTCTGCTGGGCTGCTTCCGTCATTCCACAGCCCGGGCTTCCTCCTGGAGGTCCAGCCCAATTACTCGACCACTACGGCGCTGTCTATATTGGTAAAAACATGCTCCTTCATGCTCTCTCCATCCAGCGCGGTAATGATAGTGCGGGTCGCCACCCCGGCGACAAAGGCCATATCCCTGTACAGAAGCAGCGACGAACGGCATCCCCTGGCTGCAGCTTTTTCCACCGCTTCTTCCAGCTTCCCCAGTTCATCAGCACCCAAAGCAATACTTCTGGATTCGAGCCGCTGCCGGGCATGTGCGGAGAAATTCAACTTTTTATCGGTAAGGGTTTCCTCCAGCACCCGGTCAAATTTCCTCTGATCTGCGGGGAAACGCTGCGGCTTTTTTGCTGCCGGGGATATTCCTGTTTTGGCAGGGAAAAACGGGATATGGACCCCTTTTTCAACCAATTAACACACCTCCCTTTTGCAAGCCGCCAATTGCTTGCCCATTATTCAACCAGTGTGATGACGCTCAGGGGGTATTCCGTCCCGTTTACACGGATCCTGGGCTCGCCTTCCACGAAACGTACCGCCGTAACCTCACCCTGGAAATAATTACCTTCGTCATTAACTTCAACATTTTTATTCAGCAGATTTAGCGCCTGGGTGTAGCCCTGCTGTTCCGTAAGAGCCTCCACCGTCTGCTGCAGTTTTACAAGCCGTTCCAGCGTGGTAAACTGAGCCACCTGATTCATAAATTCACCCATGTCCTGTCCTCCGCTAAAAGGATCCTGGTAACGCATCTGGGTGATAAGCAGTTGTAAAAACGTATCGGTTCCCAGCTCCATACCGCTGCTTTTCTGCTGATTGCTGCCCGCTGAATATGAACTGCCGGAACTTCCGGTTGCGCCTATTTCCGTCAAAATGACACCCCTTTTCAGGCAAGATAATTCACCCTGCGGCTTTCTTCGTAACCCTCAAACACCAGTTCCTCATTCTTCCCATAAGTACTTCCCATGGAATAAACAGCAGAGTCGCTTTCCCTGTGCTGCTCACGGGCCTCTCCGCCGCTGTCCCCATTTTGCTCATCGTTTATCAGGATGTGAAACTCATCCACATTCATATCCAACTCCTGAAACCGCTGGCGCAGAATATCCATCTGCCCTTCGAGCAATTCTTTTACAGCAATATTTTGCGTAATGATCTCCGCTGAAAGTATCCCCTTGGCACGCCGCATTCTGATCAAGATCTCCCCGAGAAATTCCGGCTGCAGTTTCATGCGCAGTTCCTGTTCTCCGGGCCTGGCCAGAAAAGTTAATTTATCGACAATCTGTGTAAAAATCTCCCGGCTCTGAAAAAGATTGTCCCTGTAGGACGTCTGCCGGAGAGCTGCCGTCCCCTCCATTTTGCTTCCGGAAGAAAAAATTAACTCTCCCCCGCTGCCCGGTTTTGCCAATTCTTCTGCTTTCCGGAAAGCAGAATCCGTCAAACTGCCTTCACCTGAACCTTCCCCTGAAGATTGGCCCCCGGTTGATCCGCTCTCTCCCAGCAAAAAAGATCTCAGAAATTGCTCCATCCTGTCCAGTAATGAAGCAGGCGGTTTTTCCTGGACTGTTTCCGTTTGAACCTGGGGAAAAAACATTTCACCGTCTCTGTTTTCCTTCAGCCCGTCCGGTACGCCGGAATACCGTTCTTCCGGCAAAAAGTTTTCCCGAAGAGAGGAAGCATCCTGCACATTTGCTTCCGTAGTCAACGCTGAAAAAGTCTCCCGGGAAGGCAATTGCTTTTCGGCAAGAATAAGTTTTTCAGGAGTAAGAGAAAAGTTTTCTTCAAGCTTGCTCTCTCCATTTTCCGAAAACGTCAGGATCTGTTCTGCCCCCATCTCTTTGTTCAGTTCAGGGAATGCTAATTGGAGCTTTTCCATTAGTTCTTCTCCCTGCAGATAAGAAGAGATGACGGAGCCGGCCTCGGCAGTTAAGAAACCTTTTCCATCCAGCAGAGGCACTTCACCGGAAAGCAGCTTATTCTCCATCTCAAGAAGTTCTTCCGGCTGCAGGGATATGCCTGGATTCATCATTTCCATAAAATCGGGCAAAGCCGGCAAGCCTTCCTCTCCCCGTGCGGAAAACATTTCTCCCAGCAACTGAGATAACCTCTCCAGCTGTATTTCCTGCGAAGGATCATTTTCCGGTGACATTGTCTGTCTGGAAAAAAGAGCACTCAGCAACCAGGGCGTTAAAACGAAAATGTTTTCTTCTCCCAGTTCTGTAATAAGGCGGTCCAGCAACTCTCTTTCCTTGCTGCCGGCATTGCTATCCTGCAAAGCAGATGTGCTCTCCGCTGCCTTTGCGGAGACAGAAGGCATCTCTTGAAGAGACGGCCCGGCAAGCCTCTCTTCCAGGCCTTCTCCGGATTGAACGGCCGCCTTATCCGAAATTTTTTCGAACTGAAGCGATGACATACGGACAGAAAAAATCTCCTGCAGCAAAGCAGCAAAAGAGTCTCCGCCCTTGCTCGCAAAAGATTTATCCTTCGCTGCAACTTCCTTCGGCGGCGGTGGTAATGCTGAAGATACCGGATCTGTTTTCATTAGTTCTAATCACCTCCTTTCCAGCAGATTAAATCATCTCTCTTTACGGAGATAACCGTACAGAGAAACTTCGTCATTAAAATGTTGCTCCGATACTTTTTCTTTTTCAAAATAATCGCTGAGAGCATTTTCTTTAAGTTTTCCTATTATTTTACAGTCTTTCCAGCGTTCTACAACCGTATGACGCTTCTTTTCCACCTCTTTTTCCTGCTTTTCCAGAGCCTGGATGCCGGTCTCATAACTCTCCTGTAAAAATAAACGGTAGCTATCAATAGAAAAGAGCGTCAGCGGATCCAGCTGTTGATGCTGGTTATTTTGCTGGAACTTTAGAAGTCTCTGTTCCTCTTGTTCGATTCGTGTCAGTTCCCCTTGAATAACCTGAAGTTCATTCTGAGAGAGGAACAGTTCCTCCTGAGCCATCTTCTTTTTTTGTTCCCGGTATTCCAGGACTTTCTGAAGCCGAAAGCCAAATGCCATTGCAAACTCGTCTCCTAATTATATTTTCGCTTAAAATAGAATATTTTTAAGAGGGCTGTGCAAAAAGACCTTCCAGGGCCTCCCTGCTGCTCTGCCATGAAACAGAATCGTTCAGATCCTGGCACAAAAAACGGTTTAAAGGTTCCCGGCAGGCAATAGCTTTGTCGATACGCGCGTTGGAACCCTGTACATAAGCTCCAATATTAATCAGGTCCTCGGATTCCCTGTAGGCAGAGAGGAGTTCCTTGACCTGGC
>CAYQQF010000078.1:0-7907 GCA_964419485.1 uncultured Dethiobacter sp. | reverse complement strand
TCAAACATTTCAAGGAAGATACCTTGCGGGTTATCGAAGAGTCGGCAGATTATCTGATAAATGTGGACGGCATCGGACCAAAGCGGGTCGAAATGGTCAAAAAGGCCTGGCAGGAGCAGAAGGAGATTAAAAACGTCATGCTTTTCTTGCAGAGTAATGGAGTCTCCACTGCTTATGCCGTAAAAATATTTAAAACATATGGCAATGAAAGTATCGGCATCGTAAAAAGTAATCCTTACCGGCTGGCCGACGATATCTGGGGTATCGGTTTTAAAACAGCGGATAAAATTGCCCGGCAGATGGGTTTTGACAAGAATTCCTATGAGCGTTGTCGTTCAGGCATTCTTTATGTCTTAAACGAACTTGCCAATGAAGGGCACTGTTTTGCCGGCAGGGAGCAGCTTTTAACTGAAGCGATTAAAGTGCTTGAGCTGGAAGAGAGTTTGATACATTCCGTCCTTGAGATGATGATGTCTGAAAAGTCAGTTATCGCGGAGGAAAGCGATGCTATCTACCTTCCTCCTTTTTACTTCAGCGAAACAGGCACGGCAAAGAGGATTAAGGAGATCTTCACCGGGCAGAGGCTTTCTTCGCATGAAGACATTGAGCAAATTTTATCGGAGCTGCAGCGGGAGTTTAATCTGAAATATGATCAGATTCAGGTGGAAGCTATCAAATCTGCTGTCGCGTCAAAGTTAATGGTGCTGACCGGAGGTCCTGGAACCGGCAAGACTACTACTATCCTCGCTATCATCCGTATCTTTCAGAAAATGGGCCGCAGAGTTCTCCTGGCGGCTCCTACAGGACGGGCGGCTAAAAGAATGTCGGAAACTACCGGTATGGAAGCAAAAACCATTCACAGATTGCTGGAATACAAACCCTCTGAAGGGTATCAGAAGAATGCTGAGAACCTCCTTAAATGCGATGTTTTGATTGTTGACGAGACATCCATGATAGATATTGTTTTAATGTACAACCTTCTTAAAGCCGTTCCCGATGAAGCGGTCGTTATTCTTGTGGGAGACGTGGATCAGCTTCCGTCTGTCGGGGCTGGAAATGTGCTGAAGGATATTATCGATTCGGGTGTTGTCAATGTTGTCAAATTAACAACAATATTCCGACAGGCATTGGGAAGTAATATCATTACGAATGCTCACCGCATTAACAAAGGCCAGATGCCGCGCCTTAAAGGCGGGCGGAACAGCGATTTTTTCTTTATCGAAGAAGAAGACCCCCAAAAAATCGCGGCAACCATTAAATTGCTTTGCACAAAAAGGCTGCCGGATTACTACAAAGTAAATCCCTTTGAGGATATCCAGGTCCTCTGCCCCATGCAGCGAGGCGAAATCGGGGCGCAAAATCTAAACTTGCTGTTACAGGAAGGTCTGAACCCCGGTGATATTGTCATAAAATATGGTGGCACCGTCTTCCGTTTGTACGACAAGGTTATGCAGATAAAAAACAATTATGATAAAAATGTTTTTAATGGCGATATTGGAATTATCAGTAAGATCGACACAGAAGATAAAACTCTGAAAATCCGCTTTGACGGAAACGAGGTGGACTATGACGCCACCGAACTTGATGAGGTGGTTTTAGCTTATGCCACCACGATACATAAGAGCCAGGGAAGTGAATATAAAATTGTGGTGGCTCCTTTTGCTATGCAGCACTATGTGATGCTGCAGAGAAATCTTTTGTACACCTGTGTGACAAGAGCCAAGAAGGTTTTGGTATTGGTCGGGACAAAAAAAGCGATTGGAATGGCTGTTTCTAATAACAGTATCCGGCAAAGGAATACTCTGCTGGCCCAAAGATTGGCGGCAGATAGTCAATAGAGCAATTTTGACGATGTTAATTAACGAGCAGGGGGCAGTTTGAAACAAAAACCCCCTGCTTTTTATGTTCTGGCACACGCAAATATTTCCCCATTCCTTTTCCCTTTAAGCTGCTGCAAATGACTAATTTAAATACAAAACGGGAAAATAATAAATGCACTACTCTATTGTTATATAACATTGCTAGAGAAAAGGTAAGTGATTTTGTATTATAATGCGCAATTTCAAATATTTGCTCAGGCTGTGGAGAAAAAAGAAACAAGGCCAAACAAAATTAAAAACCGGTAAGGACGTGAGCCGTTTTAACCCGGAACAGGTGCTGTCAAACGACCTCAACGTTAATCTGCAAATGATCAGGGAAAAGCTGGGCAGCAGCATGGACATCGTTATCAGGGAATTTAGTATTGGAAAAAACAGGGCGGCCCTGGTTTGTATCGATGGGTTAATAGACAAACAAAGAGTTGACAGCCATATTCTTCAACCCCTGCTTATCTACAGTCGTATGGCCGAGCCGACACCGGTTAAGGGTATTAAAGACCTTTTAAAATATATAGAGAACAATACCCTTACTGCATTGGATTATCAAGAACTTTTTTTACTTAATGAGATGTTTGACAAAATTTTTTCAGGTTATACTGCTTTATTGATTGACGGTCTGGCAATAGCTCTAACCATAGAAACTATTGGTTACGAGGCTCGTGATGTATCAGAGCCGGAAACCGAAACAGTAGTCAGGGGCCCCCGGGAGGGTTTTACCGAAAGGCTGCAGGTTAACATGGCACTGCTGCGCAGGAAGATTAAGTCCCCAAATCTGCGGCTGGAAAAGATGACCTTGGGCGAGCTGACCAGGACCGATATCTGTATTGCTTACATTAAGGATATTGCCAGCGGTAAGATGGTGGATGAGGTTAAAAAACGCATTGAGCGTATCGATATAGACGGGGTTCTGGAATCGGGATATATCGAAGCTTTGATTGAAGATGCGCCTTTTTCTCTCTTCCCTACCATCGGCAATACCGAAAAACCGGATATTGTCGCGGCCAAACTGCTGGAGGGTCGGGTGGCCGTTTTGGTCGATGGCAGCCCAATGGTATTGGCTGTGCCGCATTTCTTCATCGAAGTTTTTAAGTCCAGTGAAGATTATTATTCCAGCTGGCTGTCGGGTTCTTTAGCAAGGTGGCTGAGATTTTTGGCTATTTTCTTTACTACCATGTTGCCTCCTCTCTATGTGACTGTGGTTTCTTACAACCCCGAAATGCTGCCCACGATCCTTATGATCACTATTGCTGGCTCCAGGGAAGGGATTCCTTTTCCGTCTGCTTTTGAGGTGTTACTACTGGGCGCTATTTTTGAAATACTAAGGGAAGCGGGGGTGCGCCAGCCCCGGCCTGTCGGCCAGGCAGTGAGCATTGTCGGTGTCCTGGTAATCGGCCAGGCCGCCATTTCAGCCGGTATCGTGAGCGCCCCCGGCGTAATGGTCGCAGCCCTGACTGCTATTTCCTCATTTGCCGTGCCTGCCTACACCGAATCTTACGTTTATATCAGGCTCTTCCTGCTGGGTCTGGCGGCTGCAACAGGATTTTTTGGCTTGATTATCGGGGTGATTATCCTGTTGATACATTTAACCTCCCTGAGGTCTTTTGGAATGCCGTATCTGTCACCTCTTGCCCCGATGAATGTCACGGGCTGGAAGGATTTTTTCCTGCGCGCTCCCTGGCGGGCCATGTCAAGCAGGCCCGCCTTAATCGTACGGCAAAACAGGAGAAGGCTCGGGACTGTTCCTATCCCTGGCCTGCCCGACGATAAAGGGGATAAAAAGCTTCGCGGAAAGGATGAGGATAATGCGTGAAGAGGGGATTATATCCAACCGGCAGGCTGTTTTGCTTATTGTCAGCACCATTCTTCCCACCAGCTTCATGTTCTTGCCGTCCATAATGTATCAGGAAGCCCGGCAGGATACATGGATATCCATTCTATTAGTGACGATATTTGGGCTGGCAGCAGGCCCGGTTTTTGCATCTCTTGGCAGCCGTTTCCCCGGGCGGACCATTATCCAGTACAGCGAAACTATTTTGGGCAGACTGGCGGGGAAAATACTTGCCTTCACCTACCTGTTTTTTTTCTTTTATGCCGATACTTTCATTATCAGGCAGTTTGGCGAATTTTTAAGCAGCGTTTTAATGCTGGAAACCCCTATATCGGTATTTATTATCGGCATAATCTTCACGTCGGGTTATGCTGTGTACAGCGGCCTGGAGGTGCTGGCCAGGGTAAACGAGATTATCTTGCCGCTGGTGCTGGTATTAATAATTCTTATCGCTGGAATGGTACTTCCGGAGATGGATAGTGCTAACTTTTTGCCCTTGCTCGAAAAAGGGTTTCTGCCACCTTTGAAAGGGGCTTTTCCGGCGGCGTTATTTTTTTCTCAATCAACGGTAATGTTGATGTTCATTCCTTTCTTGAGAGCAAAATTACATATTTATGAAGCTTTGACATCAGTTTTCTCTCCCAATGGTATTTATTAATATATAATTCTACTATTTAATTCTGTATGCCTGCCGGAAAAGGATATTCAAGATTTTATTTGACATATGCTTATTAACTATTTAAAATTATAATTGACATATGTTCAAAACAGTAATAGTACAACCCATTAAGATGCTATGGGGTTAACAGGAAAAGGTAACATCCATATTGTAAAGGAAATAAAAAGCAGGAGGTGTTCTTTTGCTGAAAAAACTTGTTGATCCGTATGGAAGAGTAATTAACTATCTCCGGCTTTCTGTATCGGAACAGTGTAATTTGAACTGCGTATATTGCCGCCGTTCCGAACCAAAAGGCTGCAGAGCGGGAAAAGAGAAAAAATTTTTAACAATTAAAGAATGTGTTACCATAGCAGAAGCAGCTGTTAACCTGGGGATGACAAGAATACGTTTAACCGGTGGAGAACCTCTTGTGCATCCGAATATCACGGATATTGTCTCCCGTTTATCCCGTATGGAAGGTCTTAAGGATCTATCCCTGTCTACAAATGGCATATTATTGGAAAACATGGCTTTTAAGCTGGCCGATGCAGGACTGGAGAGGGTAAATATAAGTCTTGATTCCCTTGATGAGGAGACTTATAGGAGGATTACCAGGGGAGGGGATCTTTTAAAAACCTTCAAAGGAATTGAAAGGTCCCTGCAGGCAGGATTAACTCCTGTAAAAATAAATGTGGTTTTGCTTAAGGGAATCAATGAGCAAGAGATTCGAAGATTTATCGATCTTACTCTGGCCAAAGAGCTGGATGTACGTTTTATAGAATATATGCCTTTTCTTGGTCAAAAGAATTGGCAACAGTACTATTTGCCTTTGGATAAGGTTTTGGAGATAGCAGGTACTATTGCCCCCCTTGTGCCTGCAAAGGGAGAACATGGGGGACCGGCAAAGTACTATCGTCTGCAGGGAGCATTGGGTAAAATTGGCCTTATATCTACCTTAAGCCGTCATATTTGCAGTGTCTGCAATCGTTTGAGAGTTACCCCTGCCGGTACGATTAAGCCCTGTCTGTTTTCTGCTGATGAGATCGATTTGAAACTTGGCTTTTCAGATAAAGAAGAGCTAAAGGAGAGATTTAGGGAAGCTGTAAAATTAAAGCCCGATCCGGCAAGAGTCAGCCATGATACCTATGAACGGGTAAAACAATTTCAGGTGAAACGGCCTATGACACAAATAGGCGGATAAAAAGACATGCTGAGAAAGGATACACCAAGAGATATGCAGATGGATAATAAATATCTTTTTGGACCGGTCCCTTCACGTCGTCTGGGGGTTTCTCTGGGCATCGACCTGTTACCTTACAAGACCTGCAGCCTGAACTGCGTGTACTGCGAGTGCGGTAAAACTACTTGTTTGACCGTTGAACGGAAAGAATACGTGCCCCTCCAGGAGGTTGTTAAGGAATTACAAAATTATTTACAAACAAAACCGATTCTTGATTATATTACTTTCTCCGGTTCAGGAGAACCAACATTGCACAGAAGGATAAATCTTGTTATAGATTTTCTTAAGGACTTTTTCCCCCAGTACAGGGTTGCTGTTTTAACTAACAGTACATTTCTGTCGCAAAGTGAAGTCCGCGAACAGTTGAGGCGTGCCGATGTCGTTATCCCTTCTCTGGATGCCGTTTCAGAGCAGGTATTCAGAGAAATAAACCGTCCCCATGCCAGCCTTGCTTGCCGGGATGTTATCTCCGGTATTATTCAGTTCAGCAGGGAATACCATGGAGAGCTTTGGCTGGAAATCATGATTATTCCTGGCTTAAATGATACAAAGGCAGAACTCACTTTATTGAAAAAAACAATTCAAGAGATAAAGCCTGCTCGGGTGCAATTAGGTACATTGGACAGGCCGGGAACCGAGCCATGGGTAAAGGCTGCCAGCAGGGAGGATATGAAAGCGATAGCCTCCTTTTTGGAAGTTTCTGAGGTTATTGAAAAATTTACATCTCATAATATTATAACCGGTATTGGCAGGAACCGGGAAAAAGATATCATGATGCTCTTGAAACGAAGGCCGTGTACTGCAGAAGATATTGCCTATGCCCTGCAGATTCGTCTGCTGGAAGTTAATAAATTTCTCAGGTTACTTTTAGAAAAAGATAGCATTGAATGCAAAAAGCAAGGACGAGGAAAATTTTACAAAGTAAAATCCCCGCTTTAGGAATATTATTATTGACATATGCCCATAAAGAGTTTAAAATTATAATTGACATATGTCCAAAACTCAGGATGAGAAGGGGAAGAAGAGGTTACAATAATTTGTAAACGAAAGGAGGCAATCAATATGCCGGGTTTTGATGGAACCGGTCCAATGGGCGGAGGTCCGATAACCGGTAGGGGACGTGGTTTTTGCATCTCGCCATTAAGGAGAGATACTTTGCCCAATTTCTCAAGATCTCCAGGTTATCGGTTTTTAAATCGTTTCGGATATGGCTTCAGGAGAGGTATGGGTGGACGACGGCAGCGCTGGTGGTAGCTGATGATTGTTGCAAGTACAAGAAATTTTGAGAAAGGGGGGAGTGTAATGCCAGGAGGAGACGGCACCGGGCCAAGAGGTTTTGGACCGGGAACCGGTCGAGGTGCAGGTTTCTGTTGGGGATATCCAAAGCCGGGTTATGCAAATCCCACTCCCGGTTACAGGAATTGGAGGGGTTTAGGTTACCCCCAACCGCGGAGAGTTATCCCGAACGAAAAAATATATCTTGAACAACAGGCAGAGTTTTTAAGAGAACAACTTAGAACGCTTGAGGCAAGGCTTAACGATATTGATGGTTCCGATGGACAGTAACTTGTTACATCGTATTAAGCCGGAAAGGGGGAATAACAATGCCCAGAGGAAGATGCTGGTACGGACGCGGCTTTTGGAAACAGGGCCGGGGATGGTATCCTGGTGCCGGTGGTTTTAGGGGTGGCGGATATTTTTATGACGGTCCTGGAGCTTTTGGGCCAAATTTGCGGGGATACTGCGATTATCCCTATCCAGACTACGGTTTTTATCCTGCCTGGATGGATGAGCCTGCGCCCGAAGATGAAGCCCTCTTTTTGAAAGAACAGGTTCAGCTGATTAGGACTGAACTTGAAGAGATCGAAAAACGTTTGAATGAACTTGGAAAAGAGCAGTAAAGTGAAATTTACCAGCCGGGGGAATGTATGCTACGCCCCCGGCTTCCTTTTGAAAAAATGTCAGTGTTAAGGCAGTGGGAACCTCATTAAAGCCGAATGTTTGCTTTTCTGTAAAAATTTACTTCGAGTCTGTCGGTCTGTTAAAAATGGTTGTATTTCTTAAGAAATCAGGGTATAATTAACAAAAATAAACAAGTAAATTTAATAGTTGTCGGGGGTGCTTCCGAGTGGAGGCTGAGAGAGGAACGCGATGAAGTTTCTAAACCCTTTGAACCTGTTTGGCGGAATAGTTTTCCGCTCTGGGTAATACCAGCGTAGGGATAATGTGCTGCTAGATTTTTGTTGAAAAGAAGCGGGCCTGCGTTTTGGCCCGTTTTTTTGTCACCATCAATTTTAGAAAGAA